>JAADFU010000211.1 GCA_013152715.1 Calditrichota bacterium | reverse complement strand
TCATTCGGTGGGTCAGGCTGACCCATTCTTCCCGGTCAAACAAGTCCATCAATTCCAGAAGAGTGGCTATTTAAAGACAGCGAAGGAAAAAGTAAATGATTATAGCAAAAAAATATTCCCACCTTAACGGAGAAGAATATCTAATCGTCCATCACAATATACTTTATGGTGAAATAAAAAATATCGTAAACTCTGTATATGCCGATAAATTTAAAACTAAAATAAGTAAGGAAAAAACCAAAAAAGGGAAAAAATTGTACAGCCCTATTGAATTAAACAAAGCATTAGATAAAGAATTTTCCCAAAAAAGTTGGAAAGAAAGTCGGTATCACTATTACATAACTTTGAATCGCGAGTTAATGGAAAAAAGTATTTCTATGCCTGCAAAAGAACAAAAAGAGTTTTTGGTCGCTCATGGAGAAAATGACCCTATTTTCTCATATAATCAGACTGATTTTGTTAAAGATAAAATTGCCGTTGAGGTTCAATTTGGGAAATACCCATTTGTCGCTTATGATCTATTTGTGAAACATATGCTGTTTTATACCGGCGGAGTTATCAATTTAGGAATAGAGATTCTGCCAACAAAGAAAATGCAATCTCAGATGTCCTCTGGTGTTGCCTATTTCGAAGGTGAAGTCTATAATGTGATGCGACAAGGTAGAAATAATCCCCCAATTCCTTTGCTAATATTAGGCATTGAGCCATAATTTTGTGAAATATTTCAAGATAAAAACAACCCAAAAAAGCCTCTCAACTCGCCCGATATTATTGCCAGGGCAAAATGTATGAGAGGCTTTTTTTGAAATTCAATATTTAATCCGCGTATTCCTCGCTGAAATCACTGGTGACTGTGAAATTCAGGACTTTTTAGAAGCGCCCTCGCCTTCCAAAACTTTTTCCAGATAATTCGGCTCCGGCAGTGCGCCCTCAAAACTCACATTTTCGTTAATCACAATCTTGGGTACGGCAGAGACACCGTAGCGATTGGAAAGCTGCGGATATTCCGATGCTTCCACCATGTCGCCGGTGACGAGTTCGCTTTCCATCGCCATCTGGTGCGCCAAACGGACCGCACGCGGACAGTAGGGACAGGTCAGCGTGATGAACACCTGAATGTGTACCGGTTTCTCTAATTTTTTCAGCGCTTCTTTTGTTTCCTCGGTCAGCGTTGTCGTCCCTTTGGAAACGTCAATAATGTCTTCGACCAGAGTGCTGAACTCGTACCCCGCCGGCACGCCATAAAAGCGAATGCCGTAATCTTTCTCGCCTTCAATAACAATCGCCGGGATTCGAGTAATGTTGTACTGTTCCGCTTTTTCTTTGTCTTTCACAAAATCATAAATTTCCACATTGATCTTGTCGGACAACTCTGACAATTCGCCCAACAACTCATGCGTCAATTCGCAGTATTGACATTCAAATTTTTGAGTAAAAAACACCAACTTGACAGGATTTACCATTTTTTCAAATTCTTTTTTCAGATAATTCCGATCTTCTTCTTGAATATGAGCCATTTTTAACCTCCTGAGTAAAAAATTTATTGCTTCACTTTATCTACAAAATGTTCCGCCGCGACTGCGGCTACTGCGCCGTCGCCGATTGCCGTTGCTACCTGGCGCAAACTTTTGTCACGCACATCGCCGGCAGCAAACACGCCCGGCACCGACGTTTGCAAATTTTCATCGGTGACAACATAGCCCCAGTCGTTCAATTTCAATTGATTTTTAAAAGGTTCGGTGTTGGGAATCAGACCCACGTAAATGAAAACGCCGTCTGCCGGGACAACTTTTTCTTCTCCGCTCTGGCGATCTTTCACTGTAATCGACTTGACCCTTTCTTTGCCGTTGATCGCCAGAACCTGATGATTAACGAGACAGGTCGTATTTTCCTGCGCCTGAATTTTGTCCTGCAAAATTTTTTCCGCCTGAATCGTGGGCAGAAATTCGACAAACGTGATCGACTTAACAAATTTCAGAATGAACAAACCTTCCTGCAAACCCGAATTGCCGCAGCCGATCACTGCGATGTCTTTTCCGGCAAAAATCGGCGCGTCACACGTGGCGCAGTAGGAAACACCGCGCCCTTTCAGTTCCCGTTCGCCCGGGACGTTGAGCATTTTCGGCGATGTGCCCGTGGCAACAATGATCGTCTGGGCGCTGATTTTTCGTCCTTCCAATTGAAAAGTTTTCGGCTGGGACGAAAAATCAAAATCCGTGGGATAGCCGTAATAAACCACGGCGCCAAAACGCTTCGCCTGCTCGACCATGCGGTCTGCCAGCGCGTGGCCATTGATTCCTTCGGGAAAACCCGGGTAATTTTCAATCATGTCTGTGGCTGCTGCCTCGCCACCGATCTCTTCTTTTTCAATAATTAAAGTTTTCAATTTAGCGCGCGCCGCATAAATTGCAGCCGTCAAACCGGCAGGGCCTCCGCCGAGTATCACCACATCATAAAAATCATCTAATTGAACCGAATCGTCTTCCTTTTTCAATGAAAACATTAATCCGTCCATGTCCACCATCCTCCTCTTGAATTACTCCGTAAACCTCGAATTTAGATGTACGATGATGCGGAAAGATTCTTTCTAAAAAATGCATTTTGTTGCAATTTTAATCAGTATTCACTTGCTCGAATTCCCTGACCTATCGCGCCCTTTTTTGCTAATAAATTTTCTTTTGTTCGTTCAAATTGCCTTGCTTTTTATTTAAAATTTAATTACATTCCCGCGCTTAAATAATCAGTTTGCCGAATATCGTGTGGCGTTTCATTATTTCTATACGCTAATACACTTACCCCCAAAAATAGCATTAGGAGACACTAATGGATGAGCTTATTAAATTATTAGAGATTTTGTCTTATCTAATTACAATCCTTGGCGTTCCGGCTGCAATTTTTGTTTACTTAAAGGAGCAGAGACTTCAAAGGGAAGAACGAGAATATGGTACTTTCGATGCGCTTGACAATAAATATATTGAGCTTCAAGAATTATGTCTGAATTACCCCGATCTCGATATTTTTGACACTCCATTGAAAAAACAGAAAACTCTAACCGAGAAAGAAAGGAAGCAAGAGGAGGCAATTCTACTGATTCGCATCTCAATATTTGAGCGAGCATTTTTGATGTATCAACGAGTAACTTCAAAAGTAAAAAAAGATCAATGGGAAGGGTGGGACATTGAAATAAGGGAATGGTTAGACAGAAAAAACTTCAAAGACATTTGGAGTATTCATAAAAAATACTTCGACAAGAAATTTGTTGAACATTATGATCGCGGTTGATTATTGACCCGTTGCAGCGATTTTTCCCTCAATCCCCGCGCCAGCCGATACCCTGCTTCAGGATCATTTTCTTCTAACAACAAGTTTTCTGTTCGGCAGGCCACGCGATCAATGAGCATCTCGTAGCTGAAGTGCACGGTTTGAGTTGCGAGAAAATCCCTGGCGATTTTACTCATCGCCTTCGCATGAACTTCCCGAAATCCCAGATAAATCAAAATGAGCGCCGCCGCTTTGCCGACAATTTTATCCTTCACCAATAACTTTTCCGTTGTCGAGTTGGTTTGTTTCAAAAAAATTTCCAGATCAAACAACGGATGCAGCCACTTGCCGTCGCTGAAAAAAATCAAGTTCTGCCCATCGTAAACTTCCAGCGCATGATCCATTCAGCTACCCTTTCAGCAAAATCCGCATTGTTGTACCTTCGCCGGGTTTTGTCTCTTTGATAATGAGCCTGCCGCCGTGAAATTCTTCGATGATCCGTTTCGCCAGATTCAGCCCCAGCCCCCAGCCGCGTTTTTTTGTGCTAAAACCTGGTTTGAAAACCATTCGTCGCGTTTTCGCCGGGATGCCTTTCCCATTGTCACGAATGTCGATGTAAACACGATTTGTTTTTCCTTTGACGTAGCCGGTAGAAATTTCGATAACTCCTTGTTTTTTTTCAATGGCATCCAGAGAATTTTTGATCATATTTTCTACCACCCATTCAAACAGATCGCGATTGATCGCTACTTCCGGGCTTTCAGTAAAATTTTCCACAATTTTCACCTCCTTGCCCGTGTGCGGCAGCCGGCGTTGAAAATAGCGGATCGCGTCCCGAAGAATCGGTAAAATCGGCTGCTTTTTCAAATGCGCCCTGGAGCCGATCTGCGAAAAACGCGCCGTCACTTTGGACAAACGCTGCAAATCATTTTCCATTTCATCCAGAATCGAATCTTTTTCCCCTTGCTCTGCTCGCATCAATTCCATCCAGCCCATCATCGAGGACAACGGCGTCCCTAATTGATGCGCCGTTTCTTTGGTCAACCCGACCCAGATGAACCGTTCCTCGCTTTTTTTAATGCTCCAGAATCCCATCAGCGCGACCAAAATGAACAGGCCGATGACGCCGATTTCCACGTACGGTAGCCAGACGAGACGAGTGATCAAATGAGAGTCGCCGTAAAAAAGATAGCCCAAAACCTTTTCTTTGCCGTCGGGCATGGTGTATTTTATCGGCACGGGATCGATTTCCCGCTCCAGACGCGTTACCATTTTTTTCACTTTTTTCAGCATTTCCGGCGAGCGATCGTTGGAATCAATGCCAATGCCCACCCAGGTGTCCGGCATTTTGTTGGAATCGGTCAGAATCACCGGGAAATTGGTGCGTTTGATGATTTCTTCAAAGAGAAAATTCACCAATGTCGCGTCTTCTTCCATGGCGGCGCGCGAATGCACCCGCGCGTAAAATTCGATGATATTCCTCGATTGCACGCGCAAATCGTGGACGATTGACTGAGAGTAATAAAGGAGAATGAAAATTAACAAAATCGCCAGCGTGAACAAAATCAGCGAGAAACGGTCGGATAATTGATAGAGTAATTTTCGCATGTTCATTTTAAGTTTTTAAATATGCCCTATTTTTTAGTGCCAAGTGTACCCCACTTTTGAAGCGGAGTACACTTTTAATTTTACTGTGACTTTTGTTTGCGAATGGAAATCACAAACGCAGCAACGACCGCCAGTAAACTGAACAAACTAATCAACAACCCAATTTTGAACGACGCCGGTTCAAATTTAAATTCAATTTTATGCTCGCCGGGTTGGAGAAAAATGGAACGCAAAATATAATTCGTTTTGTAAATTTTTGTCTTTTGTCCATCCACATACGCATGCCACCCGGCTGGATAAAAGACCTCGGACAGCACCATCAGTCCCGGCGTTTTCACCGAGGCTTTAAGTTTAATGTCGTGAATGTCGTAGTTAGTAACCGCCACACTATTACCCTGGCTGCCACGCACAGCAAATGCTGGCGGCTCCTCCAAAATTGCCAGTTTCTTCGGATCAAATTTTCCTGACTCGAACTGCGCAAAAATCCCTGCTTTGTCCGGTGTAACAATCACTGAATCAACAAAAAACGCGCGCGGCAGGGCTTTTTTGTTTTTAAAAACAAATTGCGAGCCGCGAAAAACCATCTGAAACGAGGTGTCCGGCAACGGATAGGACGAAATCACGTAGCGGCAATTGAGCATGTCCAAAAAAGTCGCTTGCCCGGCCGCCAATTTCGCATCGATTTCATTGGGCGCGCGAAACATCCAGCCGCGCTTCCCTTTTTCATCGACGCCCTGTTTCAGATATTTGAACAAAAACATTTGTGGAAATTGAATTTCGTCCATCGTTTCCTGATAAATTTTGATTTTCGCCGCATGATAGCCGTAGATATTTTGCAGCTTAAAATACATCCACCAATTGTCCGGTTTTTCGCCGGGCTGATTTAACTTGACCGGATAAATTCGAAACGGTCCCGGCTGTTTTTCCAGGAAAGAAACCACATCGGTTTTCTGAAAATATGCCGATTCCTGCATCGCGGGTTTAGGATGAATGATTTTGAAATCGATGACCCAGAAATCCACAATCACCAGCAAAATGAGCGACAGTCCCAGCAAATTTTCTTTCATCTGACTGGACAAATAGTAGATGACGAGAAAGCCGGCTGCGCCAAGCAGAATCAACATCACTACCGAGTCTGTCAGCGCCATCTTGTAAGCGACTTTCATGGCGTCCGCAGACAGCGGTCGCGCCGCGTGGCTCATCCAATTGAAAATTGTGTTTCTGCTCAGAGCCACAAACAGCATGATCACCATTGCCACGCCGCCGAAAATGTAAAAATAGTTTTTCACATTTTTGAGCTTTTTCTCCAAATCATTGGATTTTTCTTTTGCTTTTTCTTTCAATTCCATCAAATAGCCCACGCCGAGTCCCGCCAAAATGACCATTGACAAGTCAAGCAAAATGTGAATCATGCTCGGCACTCGGAATTTGTTGAAAAAAGGCAAAAATTTGAACATGGGATCGTACAAAATCGGCAGATGTTTGCCAAAAGAAACGATGAGCGAAAACAGAGCGATGACGGAAAAGAAAATCGTGTAGCGGTCTCGTTTCAGAACAAGCGCGATGCCGGCTAAAAACAAAACAATGATTCCCATGTAGAGTGGGTAATCGGTGAAAGGCATCTTTCCCCAGTAAGTGGCGCCGCCAAAGCCGAAAAAGGACGGCACAAAAAACGTGATCATCTCCGCCGGCGAAAAAGACCAACTCGATGCGTAATCGTAGCTCAAACCGGCGCTGCCACCGCGAATGGAGTAGTGGGAATACTCGTAAATGGAAACGTACATCACCGCGCTCATGGCTACCGCGGCGATGCCCGCTGCAACCAGCAAGCCGAATCCCTTCAGCGTCTCGGTTATTTTTTTCGACTCACGTAATTCGATCACTGCGAGATAAATGATGTAAATGCCAAGCAGCAAATAGGTGTAATAGCACACCTGCACATGCGCGCGAATGAGCTGAAAACCCAGCGCCAGCGCGGTGAGAGAAAAATAGAAAAGATTTTGCTTTTTGATCATTCGATCCACCGACCAAAAAATCAACGGAATCAGCACCAGCGACAGGAATTTGGTATTGTGCCCAAAGGCAGTAAAAGCCACATACTGCGGCACAAACATCACCGCAATGGCGCCGAAAAGGCTGGCGTAGCGATTCACTTTCAGGGAATTCAACAGAAGATAGACCAACATGCCAAAAAAGACGTAGTTCAAAATAATGCGCATGAACGGCGTCAACGGAATGACGTAACGCACCGCCTGAATCGAGTATTGCACAATCGAATCGACGATATTCACCAACGGAGCGCTGGAAAGACTGGCAAACGACGGCATCCCGGAAAAAATGTACGGATTCCACAGCGGATAAGTCCCGCTTTTAAGCGCGTCTTTCACGAAGGTGTTGTAGCTTTTCGCCGTCAACGTGTCCGGAGGCAGCAGGGTTTTGTTCTCAAAAACAATCGGATAATAAAAAATGAGTAGCAGAACGAACAAAATAATCGCCGCCGACCAGTGGGGATGCGCCGAGAAAAAGTTTGGTTTTCTTTCAGATTTAAGTTGCGCCTGGGTAATTTTTTTCTTTTTCTTTTTTCCCATTATTTTTATCCTTTTTCTCTATTCACAAAATATGCAGTTTTTGAGCAAATAAAATAATGAAGAATCCCCAAAAAATTATGAGCACAATGGATTTCACTGCGCCGGGCATTAAATCGATTTTTATGAGATTCAGTGCATGAAAAAATTATTTATGGGCAATCGGCTTTTCTGAGAATAAATAATCTTTGAGTTCATGGTCAAAAGTCGGATCTTTGCGGCGAATCCATTCCAATATCATGGCAGCGTGCTCTTTTTCTTCATCGCGATTGTGGGCCAAGATTGCTCCCAATTCGTCATCGCTACAGGCGTCGACGCGCTGGTTGTACCAATCGACTGCTTCTAATTCTTCAGTGAGAGAAGTAATCGCGCGGTGCATGTCTTTTGTTTCATTGCTAAGTTTGTCGATTTGTTCACGGTATCCTTCGTTAGCCATTTTTTTGTCTCCTTAAGGTTTTGGTTTTTTTTTGCCATAAATTGAATCCAAAAAACTTTTTTTAAAAAAAATTCTTTGAATTTTCAAAATTGATAATTATATTATATTTTTAATACTTTTCATCGACTCACTAAAACTTAACAGTAACCTGTCCTTACTAATGAAACCTTCCGGCAAAGGCTTTTCATGACAGAAGCGGAGCAAAAATTCAGCGTCAAGGAACAAGCGCTTAAAACGGTAGCGCGCGGCGCGTCAATTTTTTTCTTTGGCATTTTACTCGGTCGATTTTTGGGCTATTTGATCCGTGCCCTCATCGCCCGAACTTTGGGACCCGCAAATTACGGCATCTTTTCACTGGGAATTTCCGTGGTGGAAATTGCCGGCACCCTGGCGCTGTTAGGTCTTCCCACAGCGATCAACCGTTACGTTCCGTTTTATCTCTCACAAAAAAAAGAAGCTGTCGTCCGCGGCACAATACGCACGTCGTTTCTCATTTCCGCACCCGCAGGACTGTTAACGATGGCGCTGCTGATTTTGTTGAATCAACAAATTTGCCTCAACATCTACAACAAACCAGCGCTTGTACCTGTTTTACGCTATTTTGCCATTATAGTGCCATTTTTCAGCCTGATGATGCTCAATTCATCAATTTTCACCGGCTTCAAGCGAATGGATTTGATCGTTTACACCCAGCAAAGTCTCCGCTATCTGACAATTTTGATCGTTTTTCTCGTTTTGCTGTTTAGCGGATTTGGCATAAAGGCCGCGATTTTCGCCTATCCCGCCGGATATTTCATCACGGCAATGGTCGGACTTGTGCTGGCGCAGAAGCTTTTTCCAATCTGGGGGAAAACTCTCTCCGCCAGACCTAATTACAAAGAAATTATCTCCTTTTCCTGGCCTTTGATACTTGTTTCCATGATTTGGTTCATCATCGACCGCGTGGCGACGCTGATGCTCGGCTATTTTAAAACCGCCGAAGTTGTCGGTATTTACAACGCTGCTCTGCCTTTGGCGCAATTTATCCCGGCGGTTTTGCAATCATTCACCACCATTTTTATGCCCATCGCCTCGTCGCTCATTAGCAGCAAAGACATCAAGGAATTGAGAAAAGTCTACGCCACGACATCAAAATGGATTTTGGTGCTGACTCTTCCGCTGTTCCTGCTCATTTTCACATTTTCGGAACAGCTCATCGCTTTACTTTTTGGGGCAAAATATATCTCTGCCGCGCCGGTGCTACAGATTTTAGCCTTTGGCTTTTTCTTCCACGCCATTGTCGGGCCCACGACGACATCGTTGAATGCTTTTGAAAAAACGAAAATAACATTGATTAACACTGTCGTTGGTTTCGCGGTTAACATCACGCTGCATTTGTTGTTGATTCCGCGTTTCGGAATTATCGGCGCTGCCGTGGCTTCGGCTGTGGCGTTGATTCTGATCAATCTGCTCGCTGTCGTCGAAATTTTTGTCATGTACAACATCACGCCATTTTCAAAGAGCTATTTGAAAGTCGTTGTTTCTGCAATTGTTCCGCTGTCAATAATTTTAGCCGCTGCAAAATATTTCGAAATCGCTGTGACTTTGAACTGGCTAATTATTTTTTCGGCATTTTTCCTCGCCAGTTATTTTCTTTTGCTCTATTTGCTCCGCTCAATGGAAGCGGATGACGTTCTCGTGCTCAAAGAAATCCAAAAGAAAATCGGGGCAAACATTAAACCGCTGGAATACCTCATTTCGCGAATCAAAAAATAGTTAAATTTTTCAAAATAACTTTGACAGAATTAACAAAATTTACAGAATGACGTGGGCGGAAAAAAATTGACGTCAATCAACAAAACATTATTCCAAATAGCCCAATCCCTGCAATCTTTTTCGAATCAACTCCTCTTCTTTCTCAGAATACCCAGAAATTCTGCCTTCCGATTTTTCGCTGGAGTCAGACGTAAATTGAGGCGGCGTCTTTTGCAAAACTTTATCATCAATCGCCTCGGTCAAAACTTTTCCGTCCATCGATTTGGGAATTGGTACTCCCAAAAAGTAAAGAATCGTCGGCGCCAGATCGATGATCGCAGCGTCCGCCGCGCGATTTTTCGCGGGAACGATCTTTTCGCCCTTTGCCAGAAAAATTCCTTCCACGCGATGCGTACCCGTGATGTCTTCCCAGGGTTTTGCGGGACGGAAAATTTCTCGTTCATTCAATTGACTGAAAACGGCGAAACCGTCTGCAGGACGCACCAGCAAATCCGGCGCGACTCCCTCATTTTCCCCGGGGAAAATTTGCTCGCGCGGATATATTTTGGAAAAAGCAGCACCGCCCGAATCAGTGGCTGTAATTTTTTCCAATTCTCGAATTAGCTCCTGTTTGAATTTTTCAAGAGACTCACCAGGTTCCAGAACTCCTGATTCGTCGCGGCTTTTGATGTTCAAAAAAACATTTCCGTAAATGGAAGCCGGCACCGCGGAACAGCGCGTCTTTTCCCAGTTGATCAAAAAATCGTGCTGCAATGACTTCTCCAGAGCTACTCTTCTTTTTCCGCTGGGCAGCAGACGATTGCGGAAATTGAACACATCCACGGCGGCGATCAGGCGGCGAATTGTTTGAATCGCCGTGCTTTTTCCGGTATTGAGCTTCAAATATTTCTTTTCATAAAACCAGCGATTGAGATAAATATTGCTGTGCAGCGGGCCAAAACCGTGATCCGAAAGCACGAGCAGTGTGGTGTCCGAGTCCGGCAATTCAATCAATTTCCCCACGTTTTCGTCAACAGTGTGGTAAAATTTTTCCAGCGCCGGCAAAACTCCCGCCGCTTCCGCGGAATCGTGCGCCGGATGAGTGCCATCGAGAACGTGCCAGAACCAGTGCTGCACCACATCGGTCATGAGAAAATGGACCATGAAAAAATCGGGCTGGTATTTTTTGTACAAAAAACGAGCGGTTTCGCCGCGCGTTTGCACGATATTTTCGCATCGGGCGAGAAATCCGTTTTTGCCTTCCGCGTGAATGATCGCCTTTGGCGACGCCTCCAGAAAAATTCGATACAAGCCCACTTCGCGATTGATTTCTTCGATCAGCTCGGCAGGGTGCGTCAAAATTTTTTGACTACTCACCCCTGGCGCCAAAAATCCGGGAATCATGAAACCGTTCACTTCAGTCGGCGGATAGGTCATGGGCAAATTTATCGCGCCCACGGTCTTTCCCTGTTCGGTCAAAATCTGCCACAGCGTCTTTGCGTTGATGGAATTGGCATTGTTCATGGACGATTTGTAACTCCCTGGCTGACGCCGGGCAAAATCGAAAATGCCGTGTTTCGCCGGATTTGTTCC
>JAADFU010000210.1:1780-3562 GCA_013152715.1 Calditrichota bacterium | reverse complement strand
GAAAGTTGGCGCTGGCTGAGATGAGAAATTTGCGTGATTTCCAGCGCATCGCGCGCAATTTTCAAGTCTTCTTTCGTGAAAGACCCAAATGGATGGAGATGCGGGTATCTTCCGAGCAGCACAAAATCCAGCACTGTGAGCGGAAGATATCGGCCATCGCTCTGCGGCACGTAACTGATAAGCCGGGCTAAATTTTTCTGGCTGAATTCCTGAAGCGGCTTTCCCAAAAAGAAAATTTCACCTGAGGTAATTGGATAAATGCGCATCAAACATTTGAGCAAGCTCGTTTTTCCTGCACCGTTGGGACCTATGATTGACAGATAGTCCTGCTCAAATATCTGAAATGAGACATCCCGCAAAATGGGTTTGCCATTGAATTGCAGGGTGAGATTTCGAATGTCAATTTGTAGTTTTCTCATGATTTTCCCAATCGATTTCAGGATGAATGATCCGCGCCAATGTATCCAGCAATTGGATAAATCTGGGACCCGGAATGACCGCATAGCTGGCATTAATCACAAAAATTCGATTTTCCCGCACAGCTTTAATCTGCGGTAGCTGCTGCCAATCCTTTTTGGCTGCCTTTGCGGCAATTGAATCCTCGGCAGCGCCAAATATGATGTCAACGATGATGTCCGGATTCAATTTAACAAGCCCTTCTCCCGACAACAGAGGGTAAGCCACAGATTTGTTCTGCAGCGCATTTTGCCCCCCGGCGATGCGTATCAATTCGGAATAATAGGTATTTTCTCCGGCAGCGTAAACATCCGCCAGAGTTCCGTTTCCGATGCTTCTGCCAATGGAAACGAGCACTTTGGGTCTGTTTTTTCCTTGCGTGAGTTTGCGAATTTTTTCAATGCGTCCGGCTAAACTGTCAACGAGCGCCATCGCCTGTTTTCGCGCATGGCAGACGTTGCCGATGATTTTAATCGCACCCAAAATATCAGCCACGGTTTTGTTGTTGACGATGCGAAAAGGAATTTTCATCTCTTTGAGAAAATTCCTCACATTTTGCTGTTCCGGCAGAATGAAAACCATGTCTGGCTTCAGCGAGGCAATGGCTTCAAAGTTAGGATCAAGAAACCCGCCGAGTCTGGTCTTTTGTTTGGCTTCCGGCGGGTAATTGCAAAAATCAGTGACTCCGACCACGCGATCGTCCAGATTGAGCGAGTAAAGGATCTCTGTTGTGCTGGGAGATAATGAGACAATTCGCCTCGGCGCTTCAGTGTTTCCCGATTTTTTTGCCGGTGGCTCTGATTTTTTATTGCAGGAGAAAAGCAAAGCGAGTATCAGAGCCATTGTTAGAGAAGTGGCGGAAAATATTTTGGACATTTTTTGCTTCATGGGAAATTTGAATTTTTATTTTGCGTTTGACTTCTGATTTTGAAACTGCTGAAGCAGTTATCTGATTTGACGTTATTTACAGTCTTTGCCACCCGAATGAATTCGGGCGTTTTTAAAAATTTAGATTGTTAGCCACAGAAGCACAGAATTTTTGGAACCCAATCCCTTCGCAGATTTTTTAAAAGTTTTGGTGGGTGTGGGGCTCTGTGAACTCTGTGCCTCCTTTGAGATCTCTGTGGTTAAATTTCAAAGATGTAGTCCACTTCTAAAGTGGACTACATCTGATTACGGTAAAATTTATTTCTGAAAACCAAAAACAAATCGAATTTCCCTACCTGGCAGGGGATAACCGTCATTCAAATAAATTGATTTATCCAGAATATTCAAAAGCTGCAATTTCGCTGACACTTTGGTTTTGAAAAGAGCGAACGAATATCC
>JAADFU010000210.1:1195-1738 GCA_013152715.1 Calditrichota bacterium | reverse complement strand
ATTGTCAACGGTGGTGTAGCGTTTGCTCACAATGCGATAGTTCAGATTTGCTGACAATTTTCCTAATTTAATGCCTGTTGTAATGTCCAATTTATTTTTCGGCCTGTAAATGAGCCATTTTCCTTTGAGCGGAGAATTTTCCGTCTCATCGGTCGCTTTCATGTAAGTATGAAAAATGTTGAGATAAAAAGATTGACCAAATGGCTGAAGTTTTACTCCAGTTTCCACGCCAGAAATTTTCGCCTTGCCGGTATTCATGGGGAGCCAGATACCGTTTGCGTCAGCGCCCCAGCCGATGAGATTTTCCACTTGCTGATTGAAATAGCTCATTTCGACCTGCCAGAAAGAAGCGGTTCTATTTTGCAGCACAAAACCTGCGTCCCACGAAGTTGCCGTTTCCGGCTCAAGATCCGGATTTCCGTGTCCCCAGCCTTCGTCAGGCCAATAAAGATCGTCGAAGGACGGAGCGCGGAAAGATTTGCCAATATTCCCTTTTAGCGAAAAATTAAGGACATCGCCGGTCGAAAGCAGAAATCCGAATTT
>JAADFU010000210.1:0-1124 GCA_013152715.1 Calditrichota bacterium | reverse complement strand
AATTGCGCTGTTTTACCTGCCACAGAAAACGCACGATTTAATTCCAACTGCACAAAAGCGCCAAACACATTGCGGTCGTCAACCGTGAATTTTGTGCTTTCCAATTTTTCAACGCGCTGCTCCAATCCCGTTTGAATTTTCAATGTTTGTGTCAGATAATAAATACCGCGCCAATTTACTCCCAGAACTGTGTTTTCATGTTTATCATCGACCGGAGTCCAGCCGTCGGGATTGGTGTAGTGAAAAGTATTTTTGTTCATAAAAACATTTGTTTGCAGCCGAATTCGATCTGCAATCTGATTATCGCTCAAAACAGAAACAAGCCGGCGTTCATTTTCCGCACGAGCATTTGGTGTTGTCATGGGCGCGCCTGTCCAGGGATTAATTTTTACGGAACCGGCAACTCCTTTTTCTGAATCATGCCCGTGGAAAATGAGTTGTAATTTATTTCCGGAATTGAAATCAAACCCGGTTTTGAAAAAGAGATTGTCGCCTTTGTAATCGTTGTTTTCGCGCGTGGCTTTGGCGCCGCTCTCGGGCATTTCAAATTCAAAATTCCCATCGCTCTGCGCGTGATTGAAATCGATGAGGTAGGAAAATTTGCCCCAACGCTGTGCCCCGAAAGCATTCAACTCACGCGTGCTAAAAGAACCCACTGTACTCTGAAAACCAAATGCCAACGGCGAAGCCGCGTTCAGCGTTTTGCTCATGAGATGAATGGCGCCGCCGATAGCATCGCCGCCCAGAAGAGCGGAGTGTCCGCCGCGCACGACTTCGATGGTTCCCAGCGCAGAAACCGGGAAAGCGTTCAAGTCAACGCCGCCGCCCTGGCCTGTGTTCAGGCGCACGCCATCCAGCAGAACAACGACCTGGTTGGTATTGGAGCCACGAATCGACGGAGAAACCACGCCGGCTAATCCGTCATAATTTTTGACATACAGCCCGCCGACGGACTCGATGGCTTCCGCTGCCGTGGTTGCCGTCATTTCCTGCAATTTCGCTTCTGTCAAAACTTCAGCGGAAGTGGTCACTTGCGATTGCTTGTGCTCGGACAAAGTTGCGGTCACGATCACCGGATCAAGCTGGATAACTTCGGATTGAAGATGGAAATCCAATTTTTTGTC
>JAADFU010000209.1 GCA_013152715.1 Calditrichota bacterium | reverse complement strand
GACAGTCCAACAGCAACTGAGAAAATCCGTCAATGCGCACCAGCGGCGCGCGCAAGTCATGAGACACCGAATAAGAAAATGCCTCCAATTCTTTATTCGTCGCCTCCAATTGAGCCGTGCGCTGCTTCACGCGCTGATCTAATTCTTTATTTAAAGCGATCAATTTGCGCTCGGCGACCTGCTGGTTAGTGACGTCCTTGATCGATTGGATCACACCGACAATCTGCTGCGCCGAATTTTTGAGCGGATAAGAATTTATTTCATACCAGCGAGCGTTTTCGTCTTGATCCAAAATCGAAATCGTCTGTTGCGAAACGCCCTGCTGCCGCAAATTTTCCAACAAATGGCAGTCAGGACACGGAGTTTTTCTCTTCATTAAAATTTCATAGCACTGATGGCCGTGCGGGCTTGTCTGCGCAGAAAACGTCCGCTTAAACCAGGAATTTGACTGTAAAATATTGAGTTTCGTATCCATAACGCAGATGCCTTCTTGCACCGCGTTGAACAAATCCGTAAGAAAACGAACTTTTTGTTGCAATTCGTTTTCGACCAGTTCGTGATTCCGCAACTGTTTTTCCAGATGCACGACTCTCCACAGAGAAAGCGGCAATTGATCCAGTTGATTCAAAGAAACAAGATCATAAATTCCTTTTTTGATCGCTTCTGCCTTGCTCGCTTCATCCGCGCCATTCACAATGCCGATAACTGGAATGTCGCCGTTTTTGCGCACATCTTCAAAAACCCCGTGCACGTTAAACTTTCCGTTTGTCCCGTCAACGATTACTGCATCCCAATGATCTTTTTTCAATTGCGCGGCAATACCGCCATTGAAATCGGGTGATTCCAGCGAATATTGCAGATCATGGGAAGACAGCGCCTGTTCGGTTTTTTGACGAATTTCGTCGGATGAGTTTAACAACAAAAGATGCAGTACATGACTCATGGCAAACCTTTTATTTGATCAAGAGTTTTGGATTGAAAAAATTTGCCCGACAATGCAACCAACGCCGCGCGGTCTCGCCAAACATTTGCTATTCGACAGAAAGGTTTCAAATTGTAATCGTTTGATTGCAAAATGAAATGCCTTAAGCAATAACCGGCAACGAAAATCATCAATGACTCGTACAGATGGGAATTCTACTGAAGTTGGTGGTTGGTGTCGGCGCTCCTATCCTTCTGTTTTTATTAATATTAAAATAAACGTGGTGCGTTTATGATTTTTATTCTTAAAAATTTAATAAAAAAAATTTGCGTCAAACTTGAAGCCTTGTTCTCACTCGCAAAAAATATTCCAGAAATTTCATAGCGGGGGATTAAAAAGGATTGGGGCTGGCTAGTGCGCATGGGACATTCAGCGCCGGACATTAATTTGTCCCAGCTCGCGTCCTTTGACGCCGGAAATAGTCGGAGTTAACCCTTGGGATTTCAGGACATTAGATTCGGCCGAAAATTGATAAATACTGACGCATGATCTCGCCGAGAAACTGTTGTCCTGCGTATCAATTTTATCAAACGTCGCTGCAAATTTTAGTATCCGCGAAATCTTTTCAGTTGCTGCTTTGCTAGTTCCAATATTTGCCCTGGCGGCGCCGTGCGCGTGATGGTTTGCAATTCAACGATGGCATTATCTTTTTGTCCTGATCTCCAGAGAGCAATGGCATAATAGTATCGCGCTTCTAAATTTGACGCGTCGAAATCTAATACTTGAGTCAATAAATCGCACGCCTTGACCGCTTGATCCGTTTGCATGTACAACTTTGCCAAAGGTAAAAACAAATGCCGCACATCGGATTGATCCATCCGATTATCGGATTGCATGAGCGCCTGTTCGTAGAAGCGTATTGCCTGCTTTGGTTCTTTGTAAGAATTTTGGTAAAGATCGCCCAACCTCAAAAATGCCATTCGCCGCACAAATTGGAAATATGGCTCTTGAGTTCGAGCGACGCGCTGCCAGTGTTTCTCTGCAGAAATCAAATCATGGCGTTTCGCTGCGGTAAGTCCGAGATAAAACTCCGCTTCAACGTAACTGGAATCGTCCCACAGGACATCATTGAAAATCCTGTCCGCCTGAGACAGACTATCGAGTTCGATATAAACTTTGCCGACTTCAGTCATCAGTTCCAGATCATCGGTATTTATCTGTAATCCTCTTTGAAAATAGACAAGCGCTGAAGGATAGTCCCGGCGATTTGCTTCTAATAGTCCTAAATTGTGGTAAGCAAGCTCCGACTCAGGGAACACTTGCAAACATTTTTGCAGGGCGCGGCGAGCTGCAGAAAATTTCCCCATATTCATGTACACCGTGCCCAGATTGGCGTAAGCCCGGGCAAATCCGGAATCAAGTTCCACGCTACGCAGCAATTCAACTTCTGCTTTTCCCCATTGACTTTGGCGAATCCAATTTACAGCATTGTAAAAATGAGATGTGGCGGCTTTGGAGACCGCAGAAATCAATTGAACATTTTTGCCGGTGAAATTATCTTCAGTCGTCTCCGCTCCGGGCGCAACGGTTGAAGTCGGCTCGATTTTATCTGCCATTTGCACATCGTGCCTTGTGCGTTTTTCCTGCTGAAAGCGAAGTAATTCAGGATAAATTTTTTGCGCCAACGAATCGCCAATGGTAAAAATACCTTGCTCCGCATCAGTCAGGTGAGTGACGCTCACGTATTCGCTCGTCTCGATATCGATGATCTTTACGCTAATCATGAGATGGTTTTCATCAGGACAAACAATATTTCCGGCAAGAGAAAAATTAGCGGAAAAAAATTTCCCCACTTCAACAATCTGATTGGCGTCAACAAAACCCGCCTGACTCAACTGCTGTTCCTGCAGCAGATTATTCAATCTTTCACGCTCCACCAACCGAATCCTGTTACGGTAATAGCGATGGAATGCGGCGCTAATCTGGTCGGGAACGCCTTGCTGCACCCAGGATAATTCTCTTCCGAAACTCGCGCCAGTAAAGTCAAACGGTAAAATAACCAATCTGATTTTTCGGGCATATTGGCCATGAGCAACGCTTAACAAGAAGATGAAAAAAATTCCAATGAAAAAGTGAAATATCTTTATTCTCTTCATGCTATTTTCTCTCCACAATTTTATAAGTGAGCTGTAAAAATTGAGAAGTGATTTTGCGTGCAAATTGCTCCGCTTCACGCACATTGTCAAAATAGCCGCAAAATAACCGATAAATAATCCCGTCGCCAGTCTGATCCGGAACTATTGACACTTGAAAGCCTTCTTTTTTTAGAACCTCGCTTTGTTCAGTCGCCTGTCCTAAAAATCCGTACCCAGCGCCTAATTCGATCGTGTATTTCGTTCCCAATTGACGTTGTTGCACGTCGATAATATCATTTTCCCCTTTGCTGACAATCACAAACTCGGTGCGGCGATTCAGGGCGCGGCCTGCTTCAGCATTGTTGCTTGCAATCGGAAATCGCTCGCCGAAACCTTTGGCCATAACCCGCGAAGAGTCAATTCCGGATTGCAGCATGTATTTGCGAATGGTTTCAGCCCGTTTTTGCGACAATTTTTGATTCACTTCTTCGGTTCCGATACTGTCCGTATGACCCTGCACTTCCAGACGGATTTTTGGGCTGTCCAATAAAATCTGTACAATCGTATCCATTTTTGCGCGATAAGCGTCATTCAATTCAGAGCTATTAAACGCAAAAAGAATATCGTTAAATCTGATAACTCGCGGCGGTTGGAACATGAGCGTTTTCCAGCTCAAACTTGAAATCTCGGCGCACACAGCCTGATTGACGCTATCCACCTTGCAGCCGGGAATAAGTTTCCAGTTGGCGCCATCGTAGGTGTAAATTTTGAAATCTTCCGCTTTTCTGCCTGTCGTATCAAACCAACTTTCCTCATAAGGCAGAGAAATTTTCACCGGCGTTAAAAACGTGTCCACGTTTGCTTTAAAATCATAAATTCTTCCCGCGATGGAAAAATTTTTAAACTGTTCCGGCGTAGCAATGGGCTTGATCGAAACCTGAAGCGGGAAAGTATTCGTTTTTTCCGGCATCGTTTCCAACGCGGCTCCGGACAGCGTGCTCACCATTTTTGCCTGATTCGGCGGTATGACGCCGACGATTGAATTTTCTTGATCAAGATCAAAAGTGATCTCCTGATTATGTGCCTTCATTTGTCGGATCTCATCGAAACTCTTTCGCATGGCAAGATAGTCATTTTTTCCCCGAAACGATTTCGCCATGCCTAAAAGCGCCTCATCCTGAAAACCATTCCCCTTGTAATTATTCACGACAGCCTCGTAAGCATAAACGGCTTCATCCAGATCGCCTTTTTGGAACAACAAATCGCCTTTTCGAGTGAGGGCGCGGGAAATCACTTCCGGTTTTGTCGGCAATTGAGCCGCTCGATCGCAGTATTCAATTGCTTCGTCAAGCGCGCCTTCTTTTTCCGCCAGCGTCGCCAGACTTAAATAGGCTTCAGGCGTCGTATTGCTCTCTTTGTATTTATCAACCAACTCGAGCAAATCCTGCTTTGCTTCAGCTAACCGATTCTGTTGTATCTTCAAATTACTCAGTTCAAATAAAGCTTCATCCGTCACCTCGCTGCCGCCATATTCTTCTTTGAGTTGGTTATAAATTTTTTCAGATTCAGCGACGTTGTTGAGCCCGCGATACGAACGCGCCATCCCTAACAACGCTTCTGGCGCTGATTTTTCTTCCGGATAATTTTTAACTAACTCAGAATACATCTGTATTGCGTCGCCGTACTTGCCAGTATTTTCATAAATTTTCCCTTTGCGAAAATAGACGTCGTCCACCCAGCTTTGATCGGATTGATTCTCCAATTCATCGTAAACTTCCAACGCTTTATCGTACATTCCCCGCTGTTCATAATAAACGCCAAGCCGAAACCGAATATCATTGCTCCACTCGCTTGCCGGAAATGAATTTAAATATTTCTGATAATCAGTAGAGCTGACATGCGTGGTCACTTCTTTATAGCGCAGCGCCAGATATTTTAATTTTGCTACGTCCGGATAGTAGGGTCTGCGCCCAATGTAAATTTTATCATTTAAATTAATCTCAACTTGAAGATTCCTGACCGCGGAAGACCAATTTTCATTTAAGCTCCGATAAGTAACCCGATACAAACCCTGCAATTGTTTCAATATCGACTGGTAAACTTCAGAAACTTGCTTGACATTGCGAGCATAGAAATATTTGCCCTGGGTCTGCGACGAAAGATTGCGAAGATTTCTGTTTTTCCTTGATCTTGAAAAATCGATGGCATAAACCGGTATATCTTCACTTTTTGCGAAAGCGATGACATGTTTCAAGTTGGCTTTGCTGCCGATATCTTTCCCATCAGACAACACAACGATGGCTTTGCGACCCAGAGTTCGCTCATTTCTGAGATTTAGACAGGCGACGAACAGCGCATCGTACAAAAAGGTCCTTTCTGTCACGCGGTCAATCTCTGTATGTCCCTTAAGAACAGATTTAATATTCGTAAACTGCTGTTTCACTTTGGCTTTGTATGGGAGATAATTTTTGTCAAAAGCAATAATAGCAGCCTTATCGACAGGACGCAATTGATCAATGAACTGATCGGCGGCCTCTTTTATTTTTTTAGCATAAGGGAGAATAGAACTGCTGTTATCCATCACCAAGGCAATATTGAAGTGACCAACTTCTGATTCTTCGATTTCAATTACCGGCTTGACGTCGAGAATCGGCGACTCCACCTGATCTTCCAAAACACGGATCAAGTTGGAATCAATTTTTAACGCATCGGCAGGCAACGGTACGGGTTTTCCCGCATTGTCAGTAACAGAGACATATAAGCTAAAATTTGGCAGCTCGTTGACTTCAAATTGCGTGATCTGCACTTTGACATCACTTGCGGAAAAAAGAAAACTGGCTGGTAAAATAATCCCAATAATAACAATTATTGCACCTTTGAGCAATCTATTTCCCATGTCCTTCTCCTTTTATTTTTTATTTACATTAATTTGATATTTTTGGTTATCAAATGATAATATAATATTTTTATGCGAAATGTCAAGATTTTTTTACGTTTTTTTCATTTTTTATTACTTTAAATTCTGATTAGTGTCTGTCCTAAAATACCGGACATGGGTTGTCTCCTAAACAGATATTATCAGGAATATTATTGGAATTCTTAATTGGAGCTAAGTGGTAATAATCAAAGAGCAAATAGCCTATTTTGCTTTTAAGACTATCGCAATGTAAGCCAACTGTAACATACCTTCCCTATATTCGATAAAACAAAGAACCATTTGAATTTTGTCTCACAATTCAATATCTTTCAAACGAACAGATTTTGTATCTGAAAGGAAACAGAAAATGCCTACGAAAAACATCGCTTTAATTGCTCACGACAACATGAAAAAAGACCTGGCGGAATGGGTATTGTTCAATCTGGACACGCTGAAAAAACACCACTTGATCACTACCGGCACTACGGGAAAATTTGTGGAAGAGTCCGTGGAAAATCGCAAAGGCAGCGATTGCGAAAAAATCCTCCTCAATATCACGCGGCTCAAATCAGGCCCGCTGGGAGGAGACCAGCAAATGGGCGCTCTGATCGCTGACGGGAAAATTGATATGATGATTTTCTTCTGGGATCCGATGGAGCCGCATCCGCACGACGTGGATGTGAAGGCGCTGCTGCGCATCGCCACGGTTTACAATATTCCGCTTGCCTGCAATCGTTCGACTGCGGATTTTATGATTTCTTCGCCATTAATGAATGAGGATTACAAGCCGGTGGTGAAAGATTTCAGTAGCTACGTTCACAGAAATTTGTAGGAAAAACAGGTTTTGCTCTATTTTGGCTGACGCTTCTTCGGTTTCTTCGTTTTTTTGCCGGAGAAAAAAATCTTGTGCTGCTCGCGCCGTTTCTTCAGATCTCTTTCCACAAAAACTTTTTTCCCGGTGCGCGGGTCATAGCCGGTGTAGAATTGAACGGACGAGATCGTCATCGGCAAGGGAATGAATGCCTGCACCTGATCCGGAATAAAATGAAAAATGCGACGCATGTCGTCTCGCATTTTTTTCATATCTTCAAACGTCGCGCCCGGATGACAGGACATGAGATACGGAATGAGATATTGCGACTTGTCCAGTTCTTTGTTTATTTCAGTAAATAGCGCGACAAATTCTTCCAGCGAAAAAAGCTGTTCTTTATTCATCGCCGCCAGCACATGTCTCTGATTATGCTCTGGCGCAATTTTCAACTGCCCGCTGATGTGCGCTTTGATCAGCCGTTTCAGCAATTTTTTTCCGTCAGGATGATGCATGAACAAATCGTAGCGAATGCCAGAGCCTACAGTCACTTTTTTCACTCCCGACTGTTGTGCCGCTGCATCCAGTAAATCAAGCCAGACATGAGTATTCACTTTCAAATTTTTGCACACTTTTCCGTCGGCGATACAGCTATTTTTGGCGCACTTCCAATTTATGCGGCAGTCGAAAGCATAATTATTCGCCGACGGCCCCCCGATGTCGCGGATGTGTCCTTTGAAATTTTTGTTTTCCCTCATGGTGCGAATTTCTCGAAAAATCGACTCTTTGCTGCGGCTGACGATCTCTTTTCCCTGATGCAGCGTTAACGCGCAAAACGTACAGCCAGACACGCAGCCGCGATGCGAAGTGATCGATTCTTGAACCATTTCAAAGGCAGGAATTTTTTCCCGATACGATGGGTGCGGCTCACGCACAAAAGGTAATTCGTAGTAGCCATCCAATTCTTCGCTGCTGACCTCCGGCGGCGGATAGTGAATCAAATATCTTCCGCCGGAAAGTTGTGTCTGAATTTTGAAACGATTTTTGAACCATTCGCCATAATAGCGCAAAAAATTCTTTTTGGAGAGTTTTGCCTCATCTTCGGGGGACAGTTCCACGGAATTCGCCGGTCGAGATTTATCAACAATCACCGTACCGGCAACTCCGTTCAAATTTTTGCCAAAAGCCAACCGCAGCGCAATTTCGGTAATTGGTTTTTCGCCCATGCCATAGACGAGAATATCAGCGCGGCTGTCGAGCAAAATGGAACGGCGCAATTTGTCACTCCAAAAATCGTAATGCAACATCCGCCGCATGGATGCCTCGATGCCGCCGAGAACGATAGGCACGTCGCGATAAGCTTGCTTGATCAGATTGGAGTAAACAATCACGGCGCGATTGGGCCTGTGACCGGCAAGGCCACCGGGAACGTAAGGATCGTCGTGGCGCCGCATTTTGAAAGCAGTGAAATTGGCAATCATGGCGTCCACATTGCCGGAAGTGACGCCGAAGAATAATCTCGGTTTTCCCAGCGCAGTCATCGAATTCGAATTTTTGTAATCGGGCATGGCAATGATCCCCACGCGAAAACCGGCTTTCTCCAACACACGCCCAATCATGGCGACGCCGAAAGACGGATGATCCACGTAGGCGTCACCCGTAACTAAAATAATGTCCAGTTCATCCCAGCCGCGAAGTTCCATCTCCTCTCTGGACATGGGCAGGAATTTTTTGAGATGAAGTTTATCGCTATTCAGCATATTTTTTCCGATCGTGTCAGATGGTAAAAATCAAAATCGATAAAAAAGCAACGAAGCCCTCTGACGAAAAGTTCCGAAATCGGGAAGAGAAAAATTTTTCTTCGCTTGAAAAACTCAAATTTTCGTTTTTTCAATAATAGATTTCAGCAAAGCGGCGCTTTCTTCAATTGAAGGAAGAAAATCGGCTGGATCTTTCAATTTGTAGGGCACAACTTCCATGTTGTATGTGCCGCGAAAGCCATTGTCGAACAGGAGTTGCAGATAATCTTTCCAGGGCACGCGGCCTGTTCCCGGCGGCAAATGCGTGATTTGTTGTTTACAATCGTGAACGTGGCAGTGAATAACGCGCTGAAGAAATTCAGTCGGCGGAGCCGGACGCTCCTGCCCCAATTCCTCCATGGCACAGGCATGACCAAAATCCCAGCAGATACCTAAGTTGTTACTGTTCACTTCGCCGAGTATCGTCAAAATCTCTTCATACGTGTCGCCGACGTGAAGCCGCTCGTTGTCTTCGCGGTTGCGCAAATTTTCCAGCGCCAGCGCAACGGGCAAATCACGGACTTTTTCGATGAATTCTTCCAAGTAGTGAATGTTATTTCGGTAAATCAAGGCTCTCGTTTTTCCCACATCATGGAGCGGGTGGATGGTCCACAGCAGAGAATGAGGCGAGAAATGTCGCAGTAGTTCTTCTGAAATACGACGCACATCTTCGATAACCCATTGATAATAAACTGGATAGCTAAATCTCCCGGAAGCGTGAAATGTCACCGAAAATCCACGCTCCAGCAAATCACCGACAATTTTCCCCCATGCCGCCGGATCAGGATCAGGCGTGGCTTTAATTTCAATGTTGGTGACGCCCGCCCGTTTCAGCCGCTCGAGTCCCTCATCCAAATCCGGCACAGCGCGTTTCCACTCTGCGGGATGATTGGGATCGTCCCTGCCGGCTAAAAATTGCCAAAAGAAAGAAAGTCCGATTTTTACATCGCTCGATTTCACGCGAAAGCTGCCCCTCTTAATGCAGAAAAATTATCTTGTGAGAAAATCTTTCTTTGCCCGTTTCCAACACGTAAAAATAGACGCCTTCGGGCACAAGTCTGCCCAGCGCGTCTTTGCCGTCCCAAAAAATTTGTCCGGAGCCGCGCTGCACCTTTTGGTCGAGCAGCACGCGAACTTCCTGGCCTAATACGTTGTAAATTTTGATGGAAATTTGCGTCGCCAGCGGCACGCGATAGCTGATCGCCGTTTGTCCCGAAAATGGATTGGGAAAATTTTGGTTCAGAGAAAATTTTGCAACCACTGCTCCGTTGGCAATTTCTTTCTCTTCCTTGTCATTTACACCATCGAAAAAAGACAAATATTCCAATATTTTTCCCATGACTTCGCCCCGTTTTTCGCTATTCTGAATCATTTCAAAAGGGAATGAGAAAAAAATCAGATTCCCGGCAAGGGCGTCCCGACTTTGAATGCCGACGACATGAGTCGAATCAATTGCCAAACACGGCGTTGAAGATTGCAAAGGCGCGATAACATCAATTGAGTCCACCGGCAAATCTGCTTTTGTTAGTGAAAAATTCACTCTGTCAAAAAAAACCCCGGCGATTCCGGAAACAGAATTTTCAGCGGAAATTTTCCCGGCAAAATCTGCCTGCAAAATTGAGTTAAGAAATTCATTGTCCGCTTCTGTCGTTGAATAACAATCGCTGTCCAGATCAAGGTCCCAGGCAACATTCGCCCCTGAAAGAAAGAGCCTGCCGTCTTGTTGCAAAAAATCTTGCAATTTTTGTTGCTCTTCAGGAGAAAGGGTTTCGTCCGCTTCTCCCTCATCGCCGGTAAACCAGATTAGACCCAGATATTTGTGTAAATCAATGCTGCTGTCAACAATAGCGTCATTGCTGCACATGTCAAAAATTTGGTCATTTGCCCAAACTGCCTCGCCATAAGTAACTCCGAACGCGTGGGAAACATTTTGCCAGACGCCGCCGGTCGCGACTGTCCGGTCAAAACCATCGACGATCAAAAACTTTGGTTTGGCGTAATCCCGGGCCATGCAAAGTCCGTAAACATCGGACGGTTCGCTCTCGTTGGGAATGGCCGCGTTGTCCACAGCAGTCAGTTTGAAATAGAGCGGAGAAGTGACGTACGTCCTGAATGTTTTTGTGGTGCTGTCCGCGGGGATGATTTCCGTTCCCTGAATTTTGCGCCAGAAAATATTATCGTGCGAATAATAAAGCCGGTAACCGGCAAGGTCGGGTTCCGTGTTCGGGTACCAGGCAAGTTGAAATCCATTGCCCTGTGTGCGGATGTACTTGAAAATCGGCGCCGCCGGTGGGTTTGTATCCGACGCCTTCACTTCGACGGGCACAACGACGGTGTCGGCATTGCTGCGCGTGTCCTCGGCGTAAACCATGACCTGATAATTGCCTTCGGGAACCAGCCGTGTGTCCCAGTAGTAATTGCTGCGTACGCGATTGGTGGCAAAATAGACGTGGCTCGAGGTAGAAGATAATTTTTTGTAAAAAACGTTATGCACGTAGGAATTTGACGGCTTCGAATCGAATTTAAATTGATAACCGCTGCCGGATGCGCGAAATATGACTGAATCGCCGTCTTCCGTCAAGATTTGAAAACCCAATTTGTAGGTTCCGTTATTGCGCTCGGAAATCGGCGCTGACGGTGGTGCGTTCTGCTCCGCGACTTTGACGACAATATCCACGCGACCGCTGAGTTGTGGCGTCTTGAATTCATTGTCCGTGCCGTCCTGAAAAAATTTGACGAAAACAATTTTCGGCGGCCAGGGATCATTGTAAGGCGTCAGCCCGCCGCCGCTTCGCAGCGCATTAATTTCGTCGCCGTACTCGCCGTCGATAAAATGAACGTGTCCCATGCCCGAATGAATCGTCCCCAGTACAGTCTGCCGGGCAACGACATGATCGCCGATGTGCA
>JAADFU010000208.1 GCA_013152715.1 Calditrichota bacterium | reverse complement strand
TAAAAAAATGAGATACTCAACAAATGCATGATCAATTCGTGAACATCTTCGATTTGTTGATAGTCGGTTTTCAAGGTAAAGCCTCCGAATACAATTTTTTCGATACAACTTTCATTTAATTTTTTACAAAAATAGGTTTATTCAGTTCCCCTCGATTAAATTCAGGCGGGTATACAAAATAGTCTCTTTACTATTTTGAACCAATAAATTTAACGGGTAAGAAAAGTAGACTAAATATAACATGAATTGCACTAATAATCAAGCAAAAAAATACGGCTGAAAATTTGGCTGTCCCAAAAACAAATATTTTTGCAAATAAAAGCGAAAATACTTGACATTATAAATTTTTTTTGTTTTATTGGAATATCGAAGGTGAAGAAATTTGATGAATATGAGTGGAGTTTTTTATGTTTGCTAAAGAGACGGAAAAAGACGTTACGATCATAAAAATCAATCAGGATCGTCTGGATGCGGTTTTGGCGCCGGAATTGAAGACGGAACTTTTGCTCTCTGTGGACAATGGTGTGACGAATGTGTTGGTTGATCTTTCCGCTGTGAATTATGCTGACAGCTCGGGTCTGGGCGCGCTACTTTTTGGCTTGCGGCAATTGAAAAATTTAGGCGGTCAATTGAAACTGCTCGGCGCCAACAATCGCGTGATGAGCTTGATCAAAATTGCCCGCCTGGAAAAACATCTTCCCAATTTTGAAGATAAAGAAACGGCGGTTAAAAGTTTTCATTCCGATGCCTGAAAACAATTTTATTTTTCAATTTCTCAAAGTATTTTTACAAAGCGAGGCCTTGGGGAATCCTTGCTGATAAAATCTGATAAAGATTGGCGCCGATTTTCCGCTTTTGGGGAATAACACCACCATTTTTCCTGTCAATTACTGAACCTTCATTCCAGTTTCGGCATATAACATTTAATAAATTCAATTTTCAATTTCAAAATAATGCTTGAAAAGTGATTTAAAATATGGCAAAAAATAAAGTTCACATTTTATCCGAAGATTTGACCAATAAAATTGCTGCCGGCGAAGTTGTGGACCGCCCGGCGTCGATTGTAAAGGAATTGATTGAAAACGCCATCGACGCCGGCGCTGATGAAATTACGGTAGTGCTGAAAAATGGCGGCAAGCAACTCATTCAGGTTGTGGACAACGGACTTGGAATGACGCGGGAAGACGCAATTTTGGCCATTCAGCGACACACGACGAGCAAAATTACCACTTACGATGATTTGCACAACATTCAGACGCTCGGTTTTCGCGGCGAAGCGCTGGCGAGCATTGCGTCCATTTCCATGTTGGAAATCAGGACTGTTCCCCGAGGCGAAAGCGCGGGGACCATGATTCGCATCGACGGCGGCGTTGTGGAAGAAGTTGCCGATTCCGGCGGCGCGGCGGGCACCTCTGTAGGCGTAAAAAATGTCTTTTACAATACTCCGGCGCGGCGAAAATTTCTCAAGACCGACGAAACCGAATATCGGCAGATTCTCCACGTTTTTCAGCGATTTGCATTGGCGTATTTTGAAATTCGTTTTGCGTTGCATCACAATGATCAGAAAATTTACGATCTGACGCCGTCCGAACCGGACATTCGGCTGATTGACGTGTTGGGAAATCGCTACAAAAACCAATTAGTGCGCGTGGAAGACAAAAGCGCGGTGATGCAGATTTGGGGCTTTGTGGGCAAGCAAGACGTCACAAAAAAATCTCGCGGAGATCAGTACCTGTTTTTGAACGGCAGATTTATTCAAAATCGCGCTTTGAACCACGCGGTAATTTCCTCTTACGGCTCGATTCTGCCGCGCGGCGAGTTTCCGCTGTACGCGCTGTTTTTGGAATTGGATCCGCGGCGCGTGGATGTCAATGTTCATCCTTCAAAAATGGAAGTGAAATTTGCCGACGAAAGACTCATTTACGGACTGGTCAGAAACGCGGTAAAACGCGCGCTGTCGTCGCAGCAGGTGATTCCGGATTTCATGCCGGAAATGGACATCGCGCCGCAGCCGATCAAGAAAAATAACGAAACATATCTGGCGCGGCAGACCACGATTCCGTTGTACGAAATGCATCCTATTTCCCAGCCGCGAATGGGAATTCAGAGCCAGGGTAGTAGTCAGACACCGACGCCGGCGCAAATTTCCCATGAAATAAAACAGCAGCAACCAGCCCCAACAATGTCCGCCAGTGAAACGAAATATGAGCGCCCCAATGTGTGGCAAATTCACAATCAGTACATTTTGTCGGAAATAAAAAGCGGGCTCATCATCATCGACCAGCACGTGGCTCACGAGAGAATTTTGTACGAAAAAGCGCTCCGTTCGTTCGAGCAGAGCAGTCCCGCTTCGCAGCAGTTGTTGTTTCCGCAGGTCGTGGAATTGTCTCCGGAAGAATTTTCCTACATGGAAGAGATGTTGCCTTTTCTGGAAAAGGTCGGATTTTTGATTAAAGGCTTTGGCGGCAACACGGTGGTCATCGAGGGCGTTCCCGCGGGCATGAAAATCGGCAATCCCGAGACCGTATTGAGTGAAATCATCGACGAGTACGTCAATAACAAGGATACCAGTCTGGACGTTCGCGACAACGTGGCAAAGTCTTATTCCTGCAAAATGGCCATCAAAAAAGGCGAGCCGTTGACGCGCGAGGAAATGAATTTGCTCATTGACCAACTTTTTGCCACACAAAGCCCTTATTTCTGCCCGCATGGCAGGCCGGTCATCGTCAATCTATCGCTGGAGGAGTTGGACAAGAGGTTTGGCAGAATTTAGCAATTAGCAAAAAGCTCCTGGCGCGAAAAACTTGTTTTTTCGCATGAATAGAGCGGAAAGGAGTTTTGAAAATGGATGCAAAACTGTCTCTCAATGAAAAGCGATATTTGGATGAATTTTTAACATCCGTGAACGACAAAAAATTATTTTCCGGATTCTCATGTTTTTACGCCAGCGCAATATCTGTTTTAGGTTTAATATTGCTTGTTGCAACAGTAATAATTACATTAGGCAACCTGAACAATCGAGTTGTGTATTGGGTTTTTCTTCCTGGCGTCATTGGCGGGATTGGAATAATTTTGCTGGGCATTTTTTTATTGAAATATTTGAAGAAGATCGAAGAACAGAAAAAATTGGCGGCAGTAATAGAGAAACTATTAAATACTTGAAAATTTAGCGCGTCATTTTTTATTGTTTGTAACTGATAATTTTAAGTTGAGGCGGCGGCGAACAACCGAAATGCGCTGTCCGTCTTTGAATCGCATTTGTTGGACCGCGTAAATGGCACACGCAATTCTTACAGAAGAAGCAAATTCCGCAAAAGTTATTTTCGTCATTGGTCCCACCGGAGTCGGCAAGACGGAGCTGTCGCTTGTGCTCGCTGAAAAGCTTGGCAACGCAGAGATCGTCTCGGCAGATTCACGGCAAGTGTACAAATACATGGACATCGGAACCGCTAAACCAACGCCGGAAGAACTTGCTCGCATTAAACATCATTTTATTGACATTAAATTTCCCGATGAATATTACAGCGCCGGGCAGTTTGGCAGAGAAGCGCGCCAGACCATTCGACAATTAATGCAGCAAAATAAAACTCCGCTGGTGGTCGGCGGTTCTGGGCTGTACATTCGGGCATTGGCGGACGGATTTTTTGAAAAAGAGATTTTCGACCCTCAGGTAAAATTGCGGCTAAAACAGGAAATCAGCGCAAACGGCGCGGAAAAGGCTTACGAACGATTGAAACGGATTGATCCTGACGGCGCGGAAAAAATTCACCCCAACGACGCTCATCGCATCGTGCGTGCGCTGGAAGTTTACGAATTGACTGGGGCGCCGCTGTCGCAATTTCAAAAACAGGCGGCGCAAAAAGCGGGCTTCGAACCGCTATTTTTCGGACTCACACGCGAGCGGCAAAAATTGTATCAGATGATCGAACAGCGCGTGGATCACATGCTGGAACAGGGTTTGGTGGAAGAAGTGCGCGATTTGCGGAATCGGGGATATTCCGCGGATTTGAATAGTATGCAGACTGTTGGCTATCGCGAAGTTTTTGACTATTTGCGCGGCGATACGGATTACGACGAAATGGCGCGACTGATCAAACAGCACACCCGAAACTACGCCAAGCGACAACTCACCTGGTTTCGAAAGGATGAGCGGATTCGTTGGGTCAATTTAGACGAAGGCGAGGCCAAGGACAAATGGTTGCAAATAATTTTAGCAGAACTTGAGGAGGGCTAAAATTTGTGAGAGAGAGACTATTTTGATTGCTCCCTTTGCGTAAATGAGCTAAGTTGCCAAAGGGATTTTTTGATCGTAATTACCGGATGATTTTTTAGCAAGGGCTGCGCGATTTTTCAACTCTTCAGTGTTCTGCGTTTCACTCCGCAAGTAATTTCTCTCAGAGGTGTTTAATTATTAGAGTTTCGATATTTTAAAAACCATGACTCAAAAAATATAAATCCAAATAAACAAGCAACTGACAAAAATTTGCTCGAAACTCAAAACCGAAAACGAATCCAAAGGAGAAAGCAATGCACACGAAAAACAAAATCTTGCTTGCCGGATTAATTGTCTTTCTATCGATGAGCTTTTCGTTAAGTCAGGCGCAAAACATCTCTGTTGATCAGCTCAAACAAAATATTCAAAAACGGCTTGAACAAAGAAATCAACGCATCAAAGATTACCAGTGCGACATGACCTCGAACCGCGTTACTTCAACGCCCAGGGGCGACATGGAAATGGAGAGCAAGTTTAAAATCTATTTTAAAAGTCCGGATCAGCGCAAGGTTGAATTTGTCGAAGGCAAGCGCGGGGACCGGAAAATTACCGCCCAAGACATGAATCGTCGCGGCGGGCGAAGAGGCGGAAATCGAAGAGGTTTCGGCAATTCACAGAGCCAATTTGATATTAGCAAATATCTGGACAATATTAAACTAGCGGGCACAGAAAATATCGAAGGAACGGATACCTATAAACTGTCAATAAAAGTCGCGGACAAAGAAGACCAGTTCAAGTCAATTACCGTTTGGATTGACCAAAAAACTTTTGACGTCGTCAAATATGAGGCAAAATTTCGTCCAACCGATCGCCTGGAATCAGGTGAGATTGTTCGAATTTTTGCTTCTGTCGGCCCCGACGGCGCGTGGGTTCCGGTCAAGGGAAGCTCGGAAAGATACATGGTGTTTGATACGCCAATGGGGGAAATGGATATTGAATCCACGGGCACAACAACTTTTAAAAATTACAAATTCAACATCGGGTTGAAAGACGATATTTTTAAGACAGAAAAATAGATTTGATGAAATCCGAAAAATTTGTTTAAAATATTTCGTAACCATTCAGGTATGGGTATTCAGGAAGCCGCTGAAACGGCTACTTCGCTTGCAAGGTTAATCGATAAACACCGCGATGAATCGTGCCGCTAGTACAATCGGTTTTTTGAACGAACAATTATCCATAGCACGGGCCCCGTCCTCCCTGATAATTGGGCCTGTGCTTTTTTTATCGGCCTTCTTTTTGATAAAAATCAATGATCAAATCAATTACTTCCTGCGCCGAGTCGGCGACATGAATTAAGTTCAAGTCTTGGGGAGAAATTTTTCCTTCGGACATGCTGACTGATTTTAGCCATTCCAAAAGACCTTTCCAGTACTGGCTATCGACCAAAATAACCGGAAAGCGATGAATTTTTTTTGTTTGAATTAAAGTGATGGACTCAAAAAATTCGTCCAGCGTGCCGAACCCGCCGGGAAGAATGACGAACGCTTTGGCATATTTCACAAACATCACTTTGCGGATGAAAAAATAGCGGAAATCCAGTTTGAGATTGGCGTAAGGATTGGGCTCTTGCTCAAAAGGCAAGTCGATATTTAAGCCAACGGAACTGCCGCCTGCTTCGCTGGCGCCGCGATTGCCAGCTTCCATGATTCCGCCGCCGCCGCCGGTAATGATTCCAAAGCCGTTTTTTACGGACAGTTTGGCAATTTCACGCGCTAATTCGTATTCCGGATGTCCCTCTTTCGTGCGCGCCGATCCGAACATGGTGATGCAATCGCCAACGTGCGAGAGTTCCTCAAAACCCTCGACAAATTCGGAAATGATGCGGAATACCCGCCAGGAATCTTCGATGAATAGTTTTTCTACGCACCCATTGACAAGATGATTCGATTTCTGTGGCATGTGCTCTGCTTTCTCCTTGCTCATTTTCGTTCTGCTCTTTTTTGAAAATAACTTGCGCCCTGAATAGTAGCAGCTCCCTGATTTGGAATGGCGACCAGATTGGATTTCTCGATGAGAGCGGTTTTAGTTTTATTGTTCTCGATTGCTATTTGATTAAAAGGAGCTTGCGCGCTTCTGTTCCAAAGTCGGTAATCAATTTGTAAAAATAGACACCACTTGGTAACGCCCGCCCGATTTGATTTGTTCCATTCCAGGAAAGCGAATGCAGCCCGCCGGAGAAATTTCCTTCGGCAAGTCGCTTCAAATTTCTTCCTGAAACGTCATAGATGAATAATTTAACAGAAGATGCTGAGGGGAGCAGAAACTGAATGGTGGTTGTGGAATTGAATGGATTGGGGTAATTTTGTCTCAGTTCAAATACTTCAATTTTTGAGGAATTACGGCTATTTTCGACATTGGTTGTGACAATTTTTTGTTGTGCAGCGGAAAAACCAAGCGGCGTTGACAAATATTCCGTCAAAATTGCGGCGCTGTCGGGAGTGAAATTCTTGCCCAGAAAGAAATTGTAATAGAGGAATTGGAACGTCGTTTGCGGTGTGATGTAGAATTCCAGATTGCCGATGAGGGAAAACCCGTTGTCACCATAGGACATTTGATCACCGGTGTCGTAAGAAAAAAGCGGCTGATAGTCTCCGGTCGAGCCGTCTGTGGCGTCGTGGTAGTAAAGCCGAATGGAATCTCCGAAGGCCGGAACATAAAAAATATTGAGCAAACTTCCCTGGTCCCCGTTGGCAAGCGTCCAGTTGAGTTGATCGGAAAAACAGGCCGGATTAAAAGAGTCGGCCGCCTGATCGCCGTCGATGGTGACGCCGCTTTGGTTTTTAGCGCTAAAAAGTTTCATCCCGGCGGCGTTGCTGTTCATGTCCCACGACAGGCGAAATTCGTCAATTTCCACAAACGGAAATCCGGTTAATTCACCGACAGGAATATCGACCAATTTAAATTCGCCGTGCCAAGGGTAGAAAAAGGAAGTCTGAGTGAATTGTTCGCCGGAAAAGAGAGGACGGTAGACAAAATTTGCCGCGACATTGCGAATGACGCGCACCGGGCCCGCTTTGGCGTACGCGTGGTCAAAAATTATGCTGTCTTCATCCACTGCCAAAAAGAGCGTGAAAAATGACAAATAGAACCTGATTTTTACGCGGTCAAAAATATCTTCCCCTGATCCGCCGCTCGCATTTTTGATCGCAACATCGCCTAATTGACCGGTATTATTAAAGCCCGCGAGATAATGCAAAGTTTCAATCTGATCCGTATCAGCGTGGTAGCTCATTTCGTAGGGATTGGGTACGGAATAACTTTGTTCGGGAGAATAATAAAGATAGACATAGCCGGACTTTTGATTTAACGGATCAAAAAAATTGAGTTCCAATCGCACCGTGTCTGCGCCGGCGACCCATTTTTCCGCCGGAGCCTGATCGCCGAGGCTGTTCGTCAAAAAAACCAGTTCGTCGCTGGCATTGAATAGACCATCGTTATTGCCAAAATATTTTTCTTCCGACTTCACTGAGGTGTCAATTTCGTCAATTTGAAAAGGCACAACCTTCCAGGACTCTTTTTGCGAGTTGTAGGAAAATAAAAATAGCCTTTCCACGGGCAAGCCCTGGAAAAAATTTAATGAATCCGCGGAAAGCACGATCGGCTCGTAGGAGCGATGCGCGCCGCAGATTGCCGGGACATTGACGATTACTATTGTTAAAATTAAAAAAAATAATAATAATCCATTTTTCATGGTTGGTAACCTCCGGAGTTGGATTCCCTTTGGCAATTGAGCTCTATTAGATGATTGAGACCAGAGCCGAGATTCGACATTCGGCCGGATGGTTCTCAAATCAATTTTTTGACCGAGAACGTTGAAAATCTCCAATCTGACTCTATGCAATGTTTTTTTGCAAAAGGCGCACTACATTTTCCGCCAGGGCGCCTTTTTCTTTTTTTGATCAAAAATTTCTAAAGCAAATTATAGGTAAACCCTAATGCAATCGCTTGTTTGATCTGACGTTTTACGGAAATATCTCTGTCGTAAAAAAGTTTGAAATTGAAATTTACGGAAAAATATTTAGAAATTTTTGTGGTAAAAATAGTGTCCCAGTTTACATCCACTTCTTTGGCAGTCGTCAATGTTGAGAATAATTCCAATTTTGACGTGAGCAGAGAATTTTCCGATACCTTTAAATTCAAATCAGTCACGGATTCCAGTCCGATCTCATTCTTGATTTTTTCAATAGTGTCAATTGTGGAAGGATCGTCAGCGTAAGGCGACGGATAATTTCTGGTAACGGTTTGCTTCATGGCGCCGCCGAGCCGCGTCTGGATCGTTTCGTTGGGCTTGTAGCCAATGCCAGCGCTTTCACGGAAATAGCCCGGATCCATGAATGCGGAAATCTGTGCTTTTGTATTGTTCCCGTAGTTGTAGCCTGGTGCGAATTGCGTTTCTCCGGTGGCGGCGGCGAACGGATTGAGAAGCTTCCCGATTTTGTAAGTGTAAACGGTTTCCAGCTTGATCTCGTCGATGGATTTTTTCATTTCCTCATCGCCGATTTTGGTCGAACCGTAATTGAATTTGCCAGTGTTGGACCAGTTCCATTTCTCCTGATCATCGACAAATTTGAAATTCAAATTCGCTTGCCAGGCGAAAGAATTCTCCCCGCCTTGCGTCCAGTTGTCGAAACTGGTCTGCGTCAAATTGAGACCGGCGACCATGGATTTTTGCCAGCCAAATTTCGGCGCCTCTTTTTCTTGCGCCCGAACGGCAAGCGAGGTCGCGACCAGCAAAAGAAAAATTCCCGTCAAAAATTTGTACATTGGACCCTCCCGTAAAAGTTATGTTTTTGAAATAATTTCGCTTATTTTGATGAATAATTTGCATTTTGGATTCAAATTTTAATTTGCGATTAACCAGATTGGCCGATTTGATCTATTCTCTGAGCCGAAGAAAGGGCGCTGCTATTGGCATCTAACGGCAGCGGGCGGGCTGTAAACTCATAGTTTGGTGGTTAGACAAAAAAAGATGCCAAATGGGCTTTGGCATCTTCAATAAAAAAATGAGGAAATGGGGCGTTTTATCTCAATCAAAAATCATATTACTCCGATTCGCTTCAACCGCGCGTTTGCGCTGGCCTGGATATTTTTGATGATGCGCATCGCGGTTGAAATATCTTCGTCGTTGTTTTTCTCTTTTTTGATGGATTCCAAATATTTTTTCACGGCGGAATATTCGCTCAAAGGCAACAATGCAAAAATTGTTTCTTTGATGAAATCTGAAGAAGATTTTCCCGCTGTCTTGCTGATATTTTCCAATAATTCAATCTGCTCTTCGGTAAATTTCACAGTAATCGCTTTCATCTCATTATTCCCTTAGATATTGATTCGCGTTTTGTCATGTCTGCTTTCTGTCTAAACTTTGTACAAAGTTCATGCCAGAAAACTATTAGTTATTATTTCTTATAAAATCAAAAACACAAAATGGCCTGCTGAAGCTAACTAAATATAATAAAACATGTTAAGGGAAAATGTGATTTTGCTCAAAAATGTCCAAAAAAATAAAAATAATTTCATTGTGTTACAAAATGAAATTCATATTATTCAAAATGAACGATTACTTACTGATTGTAAAGAAGTTACAATATTGTTTAATGTAGATACATGAAAACTAAAAGGTAAGCAAAATTTACCGGCATAATTTACATAGTAGAGAGGAAACTAACAAAATAAGATTAATTTTCGGAGAAATTGAGAAATGAAAAATTAGACTGTTCAACGAAATCTGTTGATTCTAATGAGTTGTCGGATTGCTTTTCTATTTGTATGACGGTTGCTTCTTTCAAATGTGTAAGTAATTCTCTGAATTGTTCGAGCAGAAGTCTGTGCAAAATTTTTGACGCCATCGTACGCAATTCATTTTTTTGAGATTCGACGATGATGAGGTCAAGTTTGGATTGTCCGATGATAGTGCAGCCGACTGCGCGCAGAAAATGTTCCTGCAAATATTTTTCCGGCAAATCTCCGTAAAAAGGCATGTGAGCGCTCCAATTTTTATCGAACAATGGCGCAAGGGGCAGCATTAAAATTCCCTTGCCCTTGAAACAACTTGACGAATTAAATTCGCTATGATATTGTACGCCCGACTTGTCATTTAGTTTTATTGGCAAGAATTTTCTTTTCCGTCAGGCCAGATTTTCTCAGGGCCTTCTGCAAATCCCTGACGGGCGAGAGGGTTTGTAAATTACACTTTCAAAAGAAATTAGACGTCTACTTCTCATACTTGAAAAAACAGTTGCAAATTCGGTAAGACTTTATTATATTAAAATTGCTTAAAATTTACCAATTAGTAATTTGCACTTTCCATGGGAGGAAAACCGCATGAAAAAAAGTTTTATGTTACTCGCTGCATTTGTTCTGATTTTTTCTCTGAATTTATTGGCCCAGGGCCTGCTGGAGAAGGCCGATGAATTTTGGGATAAACGAGGCGATAATTTTAACGCTGACAAACTTCTGGCGGACAGCGCCCAAATCAATCAGGCAATTTCCCTGTATCAGCAAATTCTCGCCAAAGCTGTCGGGCAAGAGAAAGAAGAGGCGACCTGGAAGTTAATTCGGGCTTATTATTTTAAGGGAAAATACTGCACAGCGGACAAGGACATGAAGAAAAAAATTTATAATCTGGGGAAAGACCTCGGCGAAGCTTCATTGAAGGAATTTCCGAACTCCGCGGGAATCACTTTGTTCACCGCAATTGTCTGGGGCGTTTGGGGTGAGGAATACGGCATTTTGGCTGCGGCGCGCAAAGGCGTTGCCGGTAAAATAAAGGATCTGTGTGAAAAATCCATTGAAGTCGATCCCAATTTTGATGGCGCCGGCGGCTACCGCGTCCTGGGTCGCGTCTATTTCAAAGCGCCGAAAATTTGGCCTTTTTTGCGCTGGCCGTCAAAGACAAAAGCCGTCGAAATTTTGGAAAAAGGCCACAAATTAGCGGCGGATAATTTGACGACAAAGCAATTTCTGGCAGAAGCGCTCTATTCGCAGGGTAAAAAGAAACGCGCTGTCGCGCTCATGAATGAAATTTTAAACGCATCCGGAGTGCACGAAGGCGTTGCCGAAGATGCTGTTTTGAAAGATGAAGTGCGCGGAACTTTGCAGGAATGGGAGAAATAGTTTTCCCTAAAAATTAATTAAAAAAAAGCATTGGGCAGTCGAAAAAACGATTTCGCTGTTCAATGCTTTTTTTATTTTTGTAAAAAAATTTTAACGGCTTGTTCTTCCGTCCTTTTTGGAGAGGTGTGCGCGGAAGAACAGCAGCGGATCG
>JAADFU010000207.1 GCA_013152715.1 Calditrichota bacterium | reverse complement strand
CCAAGCCTTTGAATGGTTAAATAATTTTGAACGAGAGCTACAATTTTAAGGAATTCTAAAATGGAAGAAGAAAAAGAAAAATCCCACTATTATTTCGGCATCATCTACTGGAATCCCGATAACAAAAAAATATTTGTACCCAAGCGATTTGGCGTGGGTTACACAATCAATTTTGGTCATCCTCTGGCGATTGTGGTGCTGGTGGCGATTATTGTGATCGTTACTTTGGTCGCAAAATTTTTTTAAATTTTTTCTGTCAGAACTCATCTAATTTACTGCTCTGCGAATCGGGAAAAAGGCGATGGTTTTGTTAAACATCTTTTCGTATCTTCTTTTAAGCTCAGGAATTAGCTTTTTGGTCGGAGTAATTTTGCTCCGTCTGATAAAAAAAGCAATTGACTGGCGTTATCTTTCTTATGGCATGAGTTTCTTTTTCGTTGGCATCGCGCTTCATGGTTTAATCGCCTTGCCGGTTGTGGTGTGGAAAGTCGGATTTAAAATTTTCCTGCCGGTACCTCATATCGGCGCGGCTCATTTTTCTCTGTGGGAAATCATCTATTATGCCTTAGCCGCCGGAATCGGCCAGGAAATCGCTAAGGGCATGCCCGTGTTGCTGGAATTGAAACGAACACAGGGATCTTCGCCTGTCGCTCCCTTTGCCCATCTCGGTATCAACCTCGGCCTTGGATTTTCGTTAGCGGAAATTGTTTTCATCGTCTTGATGGGCTGGCAGGCCGGAATGTCGGATTTCACGTTTGGGGATGCGATGTTAGGCAGCCTGGAAAGAATTTCTGCGACGTTATTTCACGTCGGAACCGCAACGTGGATTGTCTATGGCATTGAAAAGAAGAAAATTCTTCCGGCGCTGCTCGCCTGTATTTTTTTGCATTCATTGGCGGACTTTGCAGCAGGATTTTTCGGGGACTCTGATTTTATATTTGCCGGCGAAGTCGCTCTTTTTGTGTTTTCATTTTTATTTCTATGGATTGTTTTGCATTTTGTTTTTGGCAGAGGGAAAGAGGTTTCTGTTAATTCGGTTGAATAATTAACAGTAGGGAATGCAAATTTGCATTCCCTACTGTGTTAGGATGCGTTTCAATTCATTTCTCTTTTTTTCTTTTAAACGGCACCTTATTCTCCTCACCTTTAAGCAATCGTCGAATATTCGAGCGGTGCGTAAATACAATCAGCAGCGCGATGAAAATGGCAAAATAGAATAGGGTGTCGGAATAGCCCTGTTGGTTCTTGAGTACTGCCACGACTATCGGAAAGGCGATGGCTGCGGAGATTGATCCCAGAGAAACGAAGCCGAAAGTGAAAAGCATAATTACAAAAACCGCGAGACAGATGACGCCGGCGATGGGGTAAAGCGAAAATAACATACCGGCGGCGGTTCCGACTCCTTTCCCGCCTTTGAAGCTGGCAAAGATTGTCCAGATGTGGCCGAAAATCGCGGACATGCCGGCGATGATTTGGACGACATCTGTGGTTAAAAAGTCGATGGGCGAGCCGGTAAAACGTAATTTTGAAATTAACAGTGTGGCAAAAACGCCTTTGCCGACGTCTATTAAAGCGACCAGCAAGCCGATTTTCCAGCCGAGCACGCGAAAGGCGTTCGTGGCTCCCGCGTTTCCGCTGCCGTGATCGCGAATGTCGATGCCGCGGAATAATTTGGAGGCAATAATGCTCGTCGGAATTGACCCGGCCAGGTAGCTCAACACAATAATTGCAATCAATGATAGCATAAAAACCCTTTCTTTGAAAGTTAAGACTTTTTATTTTTACCTAAAAAAGCGAGACCTACTGCGCCAGGCCCGGCGTGAACACCCAGCGCCGGAGTCACTGTCACAACAGGAATATGTTCTTCCGGCATAAAAAAGCGCCGGATTTGTTCTACTGTCCATTTTGCCTTTTCCGGTGCGTTGGCGTGAGCGACAATGAAGCGTCTTTCTTCATATTCTTCGGCTTTTTCCACAGCCATTTTTACCATTTTTTTCAGTGAATTTTGTTCCCCGAAAGCCTTACCAATAGGAACAAGTTTGCCCTCGTTGTTGAATGAAACCAATGGGCTCAATCTCAATATTTTGCCCAGCAGCCCTTTGGACGCGCTGATACGTCCGCCTTTGACCAGATATTCGAGCGTGGGAACAGAAATGAAAATGTGCGTGTTTTCCACCGCGTAATTTATTTTTTCCAGTATCTGCTCCAGCGGAAGTTCCTGTTTGATCGCTTCAATCGCTTCCATGACGATTAATCCTGTCGCACCGGAAATAGTTTTTCCATCAACGCAAACTATTTTATCCTCGCCGTAATTTTTCGCAGCGTTCCGGACGACCTGAAAAGTCCCGCTCACCGCTCGCGGCAGCAAAATAGCAATCAACTGCTCATAATCAGGAATAATTTCATCTAAAATTTGTTTGACGTCCTTGTAAACAGGTTGTGATGATTTAGGATGGAATGGGCTTTCAGCTAACTTTTGGTAAAATTCTTCGGGTGTGATGTCAAATTTGTCGCGATAAGTTTGTTCGCCAAAAGTCAGGCGTACGGGAATTATATGCACGTCATTACTCACGAGAAAGTCCTCTGGCAAATCACAGGAAGAGTCAACAACCACGCCGAATTTTTTGATTTTCTTTTTGGAAAATGACCGCCGATGTTGTTTTTTCATGTCGTCCACTTTGGGGGAAGTCACAACTCCCAGTGTGTTCAGCGTTTTGAATGCTTTTTGCGGATAATTCGTATGAATGTGAATGCGAAATTTTTTGGGACCGCCGACGATGATCATGGAATCGCCGAAATCAGCAAGAATGCGCTGCAATTTTTTACGATCCGTGTTGACCGCTTCGAAGACACATTCTGTGCAATAGCGGAAGCGAATGTCATCAGAGACATTTCGCGGAGAATCGGCGCCGCTTTTTGTAAAGGAAGAATAGTGTGCCGCATCCTTAATTTTGCCTTTTTCAATAAAGTGAATAATTCCTTCCAGCAAATTAACAAATCCCTGGCCGCCGGCGTCAACAACGCCGGCTTTTTTTAAGACGTCCAATTTTTGCGGCGTTTCTTTCAGCGCCTGCTTGGCGCGGGACATGCTGTTTTTCAGCAATTCAATAAAATCGTCTGTTTTGTGAGCGATATTTTCAACGGAATTCGCCCAATCGGAAATAACCGTGATGATTGTGCCCTCGCGCGGTTCGGACATGGCTTCCCGGGCAGATTTTTTTGCGTGCTGGACAGCTTCGGCAAAATGTTTGGTTGTTAGTTTGACTCTTCCGCCGACAGCCTCGGCGAATCCGTGAAAAAATTGAGCTAAAATTGCTCCGGAATTTCCCTGCGCGCCGCGAAGCGCCGCATCCGCAAGATCTCTGGAAACATCGGAAACAGATCTGTCCGAAGATTGCTGCAAATCTTCGTTGACTTGCGTCATGGTCAGCGCCAGGTTGGTGCCGGTATCGCCGTCGGGAACGGGAAAGACATTTATTTTATTCAAATGTTCTTTGTTGCGAAAGACAATTTGACTGCCGGCGATGATGGCTCTCTTGAGTCGAGCGCCGTCAATGTAGTGAATTTTCTTGTTGTTTTTTTTCATGCTTACCGATCTTTTGCTGAAAAGCTGTCAATTAATTTTTGCATTTCCTGTCGTACGTGTTCTTTCAATTGCTTGGAATTGAGGTGGTGAAAGTCCTCGTAGCGAATGGCGTCGCCGAATACCACTTTAATTTTTCCCGGTCGAATGCGGGACTGCTTTACTTTTTTTATTTCAAAAGAGCCAATCATCGCCATGGGGACAATATCGGCTTTGGCGCGTAAAGCCAGAAGAAAAGGCCCGCGCATAAAGGGCAGCAATTTGCCGTTCCTTGTTCTGTGTCCTTCCGGCAAAATGATGATAGACGTCCCGTCTTTGATTGCTTGCTCCGCTTTTTCCAGACTTTTTGCCGCACTCAAAAATTTCGTCTGGCTGATGGGAATGTTGCCAAATTTGGTGATGACATGACCCCAAATAGGCCAATCGAAATGTTTTTCCAATTCCACGCCGCGAGCAAAGTTCGGAATTGAGCCATTCAAAACAAATGCGTCAAAAATATTTACGTGATTGGACATGAAAATATAAGTTTTTTGCGGGTCAATTTTTTGCTTTCCGATAGTCTCAACGCGAATGAACATCGTGCGCAAAAATGCGCGACAGAGCCATTTTACGAAAGAGTCGTATTGGTGCGGCTTGAGCATGTAGGTTAAAGCGATGACGGTAATGCCGACAAAAAAGAAGCTTATCCCGCCAATGACATAGAGAATAATTGAAATTAAATCGCCCATTTCTACCTGTGTGTTTTTTGATGTCTGAGAAGCGAATTGGGTTTGTTATTTTTTTTAACTTATTTTAGTGCAATCGCCGCTGTTAAAATTATTGACGTCAAATGTCAAGCGACGAGCAAAAAACAGGAAAAAGCTAACTGCAACAGAGATAATAATCTAAAAATTTATCTAATTAACAACAAAAAGTCAAGAAAAATATTGTATTGATTGAAAATAGCAAGGGCTGCCATGCGCGACGACAGCCCTTGCCGGAAAAAATTTACCGGAAAAATATTAAATCAAGCCTTTTTTTATCGCTTCTCTTTTGACAGGTCCCCAGAAACCGATGGGTCTGGACATTACGTAATATTTTACCAGATGGTCCATGTTTTCCGGTTTTGACAGAAACGTGATTGGCAAATAAATCATCGCATTGAGCGCGATTAAAATCCAGAATTGCAGGTAATCAGGCAACGCGGGAATGACGCCAAATTTCGGCAAGATCCAGACGATCAGCCAACTCAAACCCAGATTGGCAATCCAGGAGCTGAGGTAGCCCCAGGAGTTGAATCGCCACCAGACAACTTGTAAAATATTGGGCAGCCAGACGCCGGCAGCCATGATCCACAGCGCAAAAATGAGCCACTGCGTGATTTCTTCGCCGATGATAATGCCGAAAGCGAAAGAGCCGAGCAAAATGATGAACGTGGAAATTCTGCCCACAATCACCAGCCGTTTTTCGCTGGCTTGCGGGTTGACGTAATGATGGTAAAAATCGCGCGTCGCGTACATGGCGCCCAAATTGAGCTGCGTGGATACCGTGGACATGTGGATCGCCAAAATGCCGGCAAAAAGAAATCCGACCATGCCGACCGGCAAAAATCCGAAACCGACTTTGTACCACGCCATTTCATATTCCGACATTGACGCTAAATGCGGAAACAGAACAAAAAAGCCGATAATCGCCGCGGCCCAGATGGAATTTCGCAGCAGAACTAATACTGTGCCGGCCCAGACGCTGTAGGAAGCGTCGCGCACGGTTTTGGCGGATTGCACACGCTGCGCTTCGGTGTACCAGTCGATATTTGTGCCCATGCCGAAGCCGCCAATGATAGCGATGATCATCATCGTGATGTACCAAAAAACAGGAAATTGCCCTTTGAACATGCCGGTGAAACTAAACATGTTCAACCGCCAGCCTTGGCCGTCAAGACGGTGCTCGGCAATAGTTTCCCAGTTTTTTTGATCAAGTGAATATTCAACATTGACTAATTTTTTTGTCTTTCCGGCTGTCCAGACAATGTTGTAATCCTCGTCGCTGAAAACAGTGTCTCCTTGCGACGGGAACAAAATAGCCAGTTTTTCGTGGCGTAAGCCGTCGTCAACGAGTTTGTGGACGCGGTTTTCCGTCGCGTGATATTTTTGCTCATTGGCTTCGGGAGAAATGACAAAGGGATCGGTTGATTCGACAAATGTGTCGCCCGATTCAGGGTCTGTAATGCGGATGAAAGCATGTGTGGGCTCATCAGTTTGAGGAATTGTCCATTCGCACGTACTGTTGAAATTTTTCATTTTGGCAATAATTTTCTGCGGTCCGCCGGCGGCGATCATGCCCCAAATCGACACGATCGCAATCACAAAAAAAGCGATGACTCCCTGCTGAAAATCAGCCATGACGACGCCCCAGTAGCCGGAAGACAGCACGTAAATAGCGCCGATTGAGGTAAAAACAACCAGTCCGACCCACAGATCCCAGCCGAACAGCATGCTGCACAATTTTCCCATGGCGATGCCAACCCAGCCGAGAATGAACATATTCATAAAAACCTGCCAGCCGGCGACCCAGCCACGCAACATTTCGGCGCCCAGTCCGCCGAAGCGTAAACCCTGCCATTCAGCCTGACTATATGCTAACGATCGTCTGAAAATTCGCGTGGAAACAAAAGAGCTGATTGCCGCCCAGGCGCAGAAAAAAGCGTACCAGAGACCGGCGAGTCCGTATTTGTAAACGACGCCGGCGACCCAGATGGGCGTGTCTGTCGCCGTGTGGGTGGCGTAAACCGAAGATGCCGGAAGCCACCATGGCAACCCTCTGCCGGCGAGAAAAAAGTCCGACTGCGATCGTTTTCCCAGTCGATAAAAAATTATTCCGCAGATGACCATCAGGATGATGAACAAAATGAGCCAGAGCCAGTCCAGAAATGCAAATGTAACCATTGAATTCCTCCGGATGTGGATGCTGAGAAAATATTAGTCGTTGTTGTTATTTTGTTTCATGAAATGACGGATTAACAAATAGGTGACCAGAAAAGAGAATCCGAAAATGAAAGCCGGAATAATTACGCCCAGAATGGGAGCGCCAATGTGCGTTGTCGTTTGCGCAAGTAAAGCGATCATTGGTTTTGTCCTTCGTGTTTTTTCTCAGTGTGCGCTTTATTTTTCTTGTAGTAAATGTACGCGAAAATCATGCCGATGAGTGATGCGGCGTAGGCGATACTCATCCCGATGACAACCGCAAATCCTTTGCTCATTCGGTATCCTCCCATTTTTGAATTTTTTCCAGATCTAATAAATAGTTTTTTTGCTTTTTCTCGTATTCCGTAGAGATCGTGCGGAGTTTTGGGTCAATTATCCAGTACATGAGCGCGGAAATGAGAATCCCGATTCCTAAAATAATAAAACCGCTGGGGATGAGCAAAAATGATAGCGCGCTCCCAACGGTTAATGTAATAAAGGCCAGTACAGAAAGAATAATCGCTAGCCAGTCTTCTTTGCGCCATTCGTCAGCGTCCTTTGGCGTCCACTGGCGTCGAATCCAACCCATCGCTTGCTCCTTTGTTTGAATCGCAGCTTTTGAATTTAACAAAAATGTAAAAAATATTTTTCAAAGAAGCAAGCGTAAATTTGAAATGCGCAATAATTTTCCTGAAATTTGTAGAGACGTACTCCGCCTATCAGGTGAGGTACATCTCGGCAACGGATCATTTTATTTGAGATAAATCATTTTGTTTGTCTGATGAAAATTTCGCTCTCCGACAAAGTTTATTTCATAAAAATAAACCCCCGCCGGATAGCTGTTCATATCGATGCTAAATTCGTGACTTCCGGCTGGCATCGTTTTTCTGTCGATTAACGTGAATATTTTCTGTCCCCGGACATTGTACACGTGAACGCTCGCCGTGCCGGAGAATGGCGTCGTAAATTTGACTTTGGTGGCGGAATTGAACGGATTGGGAAAATTCTGCGCCAATGAAAATCGGCGTGGCAGCAAGTGGATCTGGCGAATGGGTGAAAATTTAAAACTGCCATCGACGTCGATTTGTTTCAGACGATAGTACAAAAAGCAATTTGAAAAATTTTCCGCATCATCACGAAATTCGTAGTCGTGACGGTCGGCAGTCGTTCCATGTCCCGGCACAAAGGAAATTTTTTTCCAGGAATTGATGTCTGGCTCTGAAATCAAATTTTGACAAATTGCCCGCTGTACTGAAAAGCCGTAATTGTTTTTCTCTGACAGCGTCGTCCAGTTGAGATAAATTTTGTGACCGCGAGTTTCGCACTGAAAAGACGACAGTTCAACCGGGATCGGAGCCAGGTTGACGCGAACGATGCCGTCGCTGATAATTGCCGTCGGATCCCCTTCGTTGAAACGGATCGAAGCAAATGTGAGCGGACAAAGTCCGGAATTGCTGGTCGAGTGAAATAAAATTTTAATGAGCGTATCTCCTCCTGTAATGGGAAAAATTCCGAAGCCGGCAAACGATACGGTATCGGCTTTTGACAAATTTGTCTGCATTAACATGAATTGTTTTACCAGAGCATTTGCGAGTAGCGTATCGTTTGCTGTCAGGAGGTTGCTATCGTAAACCAGCGTGAAATCAAGAGAAATAACATTGTAAGGATCCAGCGTGTCAACAATAATCGGCACAATTAGGTCAGTGTCGGCGCCTACGGCGGTATCCGGCAAAGTGACATGAACTTGAGCCACTGCCGGCGCGCCCAGAGCGCGTAAGAGAAAAAGAAGAATGAAAAGTAAATTTTTGGACATGGCACACCTCAAAAATTACATGAAATTTAACGGAGAATGTTTTGCTTGAAATTTCCACTGATTAATAAGTGCACTGGTTGCTTGCCGAGCGAGAGAAGAAATGCGAAAGAAGCGAAAGAAAAGGAATCGCAATCGAAAGGACTTTTGTGTGTACCGCCTCCTTTTACCAGCTAATTTTTAATACCAATGACCAGTTAAATTTTACGATCAACTATTTTTATTGAAATTAGTACATTGTTTTTAAACGTAATATTTACAAGAATATTTTCTAACTTGTCATTCATATTTTTAAAATCAATCTGAATTCAAAATGCCCAAAAAGCGCTTCGGAATGAGAAACACTAAATTTTACGAAATTATTATGAAAATGGCAAGCAAAAAATGAAGAAAATTTAACAAGCCACGCTGACGCCAGTTTTTTTGCAGTAAGAATAATTTTAGCAAAATCTGTGGGCAAATAAAAAATGCTGGATTTCCGACCAAAAAAGTAGTAAATTAAGGGGATTAAACTATTTGGTGGAGGAGAAAATGAAAAAGAAAAAATCAATTTTGGTCATGGCGTGGCTTGTTTTTGGTGCGAGCTACGCTCTGGGACAGCAGTGGGAAAAACAGACAGCCGGACTGCCATCCGGCATTTCCATGGCGGCGGTGATCAGCGCCGTAAACGAACAAATTGCCGTTCTGGCTAGCGATCGAAATATTTTTCGAACGATGAACGGGGGAAAAAACTGGCAAGAAATAAATGCGCCAGAAGATGTGATGGGAACCGTGGTTGATATTGCGCTGCCAGACAGCGCGAAAATCTGGATTGCCACTTCCGGCGGGCAAATTTTTTCCACTCCGAACGCGGGAGATTTCTGGGTGAAACAATTCGAAGATACATCTCTTGTCAACTTTATGAATTATATTGAGATGTTTGACGATCAAACTGGAATTGCGATGGGCGATAATGCGGCGGCAATGACAAACCCCGATGTGCCGGCGATATTTTTGAGTACAACTGACGGCGGACAAAATTGGGTGTCTGTAAATGATTCTGCATTTGGCGGCTATTCCGGGGATACCTGGCGCCGCATTGATTTTGTCAACCCTAATGTCGGCTACTTTTTTGCATCGGGATTAAATCCGCAAAGGCTGTACAAAACCCGCGATGGCGGTCACACCTGGCAGGCAACGAATTTTCCAACCTATTTACAAGTTTTTCGCTTTTTTGATGAGAATGTCGGATTGGCAATTTCAAAAACTCATGAAATCTGGCGCACTCTTGACGGCGGTGAAAGCTGGGAGTCTTTTTCTACGCCGCAAACTCAATGGGGAGATGATGTCGAATTTGACCCCGACAATCCTGCCAATGTGTGGATGACAGATCAGAAAAAGATTTATTTTAGCAGCGATACCGGCAAAACGTGGATCGAGCAATTTGATCGGGGCGGCTCAGATTTGGAGTTTGTCAATGGCTACAACGGATGGGGTGTGGGAATGTATGGCGTTTATCGATTTCAGGAGAGCAGTTCTGTCGTGGCAGAGGAAAAGAAAAATCTGGTTCGGAAATTTGCTCTAATGCAGAATTTTCCAAATCCTTTTAATGCGACCACGCGGGTTCGTTTTTCTTTGATGAGGTCGATGCACATTTCATTAGATATTTTTGATCTGAATGGTCGGTTAATTGAAAACCTGGAATCAGGTTACCTCGCTGCCGGACTCCATGAAATTATCTGGAACGGGGAAAGATTTTCATCTGGAACCTATTTTTGCCGTTTGCGCTCAGAGAAATCAGAACAGGTGCGAAAAATTCTTTTGCTGAAATAGTTTGGCGGGAGTAACCAATCTGGCAGTTGCGTAAAAATAGATTGAGCAATCAGATTTTTTCAGCTAACACTTCTTTTTTAACGTTTGGTACTTTTTGTACTAAAATAAGGCCAATCACAATCATCACCGTGAGCGCGCCAATGGCAGCTTTGTATTTGAAAATTGTGCCATATTTGGCAAAAACATTGACAGCCGTTGCCCAGACGATAGGGCCGAAGATCGCGGCGATTTTTCCGGACAAAGAATAGAGACCGAAAAATTCGCCCAGCATTTCTTTAGGCACCAGCGAAATAAGTAACGGCCGCGCCGCTGTCCAGGTGGAACCCATGAAAATGCCAATGAAGGCTCCGGTGATCCAGAAAATGATTAATTTGTGGGTGATGATCAGAATTGTCAAGCTGACGATCCAGCCCAATAGCACGATGGTTAACGTTTTTTGCGGGCCGAAGTGGTCGGTTAAAATGCCGAAAATTGCGGAGCCGACAATCGCCGACGGAATGAGTACAATAAAAAATTCAGTGGTTCCCGCCTTGGAAAATCCCATTACTTTTTGCGCGTAAACCGCCATGAAGATGATAATTGTTTGAATTGCGTCCTCGTAAAAAAACTTGGCGATCAGAAATCGCCTGACGCCGGGATATTTGCGCGTATTGGAAATGCCTTCCCAGATTTTTTTGAATGAAGTCCGTAAATCCAGCCGAAAAGACTCCCGCGGCTTCGCTGCTGTGTTTTCTTTGATAAAAACAAAAGCGGGCAACGCAAAGATTAAAAACAATATCGCCGAAGGAATGAACGCAGCAACGCTGCCACCGGCGTGAATGAACGGAATCTTGACGCCAAAAAATGCGCCCTCGACAAACGGCAGCACAAACATTAGCCCCATAATTGAACCGAGGTAGCCAATGGCAACGCCGTAGCCGGAAACGCGTCCCAGACTGCGAGGAGAAGTAACCGTCGGCAGCAGCGCGTTGTAAAATACCAGACCGCCTTGATAGGTGTAATTGGCGATGATGAAAAAAAGGATGCCCAATTGCACGCGCTGGCGAGGGTCGGTGTTCACAATGCCGGCGACGCCAATCAGCGCCGTGAAGGTGACGCAAATGAGCGTGTAGGCGATGAGAAACGGCATGCGGCGATGGTAGCGGTCGGAAATTTCTCCCAAGATCGGCATGGTCAACGCTACGATGAGCATAGACATGGAATTGGCGAAAGAAACGTACTGATCTCCCAGCGCAAGGTCCACAACGATCCACGTAGAAAAATACATGGTAACGACGTTCATGGAATAGATGGTATTGGCAAAATCGTAAAGAATCCAGGAATAGGTTGCCAGTCGATTTTCTGAGAAGCGGGTGTCTTTTTTCATTCGCTGATGCATTGTTTGAAATTATTGAAATTTGAAAAATTCAATTTAGCAAAAATATCTAAAAAAAACAAGCGGTTCTTCAAAAATTTGAGAAACCGCTTTCAAAAACCTGCCAAACCAAAGCCGCAAAGTTTGACTTATGTTCTATGTGATATTTTTTAGTCTCACACCAAGGCACGGAGCCCACAAAGAAAGAATCTAACTTTTTTAACTTTGTGGCTTTGCGCCCCCGTGTGAGGGATTTTCTTCACACCAAGCCACGGAGCCACGAAGAAAAAAGTAATTTATTGATTGCTTCAACTGACTATTTTATTAAAAATCTTTGTGGCTTTGTGTCCCCGTGTGAGAGATTTTTTTCACACCAAGGCGCGGAGCCACGAAGAAAGAATCTAATTTTTTTTAACTTTGTGGCTTTGCGTCTCCGTGTGAAATTTTTTGTACCAGTCGAACAAGCTTATTTGTCAGACCACGGTATGGTTTGCGCGGGGGGATGATGAGCGCCAGCACTAAATCCTGATCAAAGGCGTGAAAAAAGCGAAACACAATTTTTCGGCGATTGTTGCCGTCGATGATCAACTCGCGAATGTCGTTGATGCCGCCCATGACGTCTGCCATGCGTTGAATATTTTGCAGAATCATCGACATTTCCACAAAGCGGTCTTCTTCAATGAGCTGCTCTTTTGTTGTGCGCGCTAACGTGAGTCCTTCTTCGGAAAACAGATAGGCTGTCTCGTAATTCCCGTCTTTGATGATTTCAGACATGAATTTCTGGATTTGTTCCTGCGGCGATAATTCTTTGCTCATACGTATGTCCTTTTTGCTTCTTGCTGAGGTTGCGGCTGCGCCTGAATTTTTTTGACAACAATTGACAGAATGAGTTTTAGCGCCTGCATGACGCCGGTTCCCTTGGTGGCAATGCTTTCGATTTGAGGCACCTGAAAATAATTTAATTTTTGTCTCAAAATTTTTGGATGTTCGCGATTTGGAAGATCAACTTTATTAATTTGCAACACCCAGGGGAAGTGTTGCAGTGTTTTTCCCATGCCGATCAAATTATTCTCAAGGTCTAACAGCGACTCTAAATTATCGTCCATTCTCTCTTTTTGGGCGTCAGCGACAAAAACGATTCCGTCCACGCCGGACAGGATGATGCGGCGGCTTTCGGAGTAGTAAACCTGGCCCGGGACAGTGTAAAGATTAAACCGCGGCCGGCGATGCAAAATTTTTCCGAAATCGAGTTGTAAAAAATCGAAAAACAGAGTGCGATCTTCGCGTGTGTTCAGCGTGACCAAATTGCCGCGCAGCGACGGATCGAGATGCCGGTAAATGTGCTGCAGGCTGGTTGTCTTGCCCCCCAATCCGGGTCCGTAATAGACAATTTTTAACGTAATTTCATTTGTCGCCCAATTGATGAACATCTACTATTCCCTGAAATTGTTGAAGTTGGCGTTTTAAAGTTTGAAAGCTTTTTCCAGTTCCTGGTTCAAAATCTTGCTGAACTCCACGTCCAAAAATTGATGTTCTTCGCCGTCGGTCGTATCTGTTTTGCCCAAAATCTCTTCCATTGCTTGAATCGCTCTTTTTGTGTAAATTCGTACTATTCCCAGCGCGGAAGAAGTGTCAAAAACTGTGATCAAAATAAAGTTGTTGCCCACGTTGGAAAGGAAAAGATTGAATTTCTCCCCCTCGTGAAAAATGAATCGGAAATGATCTTTCTCTCCGACGATTTTAGCGATTTGAGCAGTCGCGGAAAATGACCCGGCGCCGAGGGCGGTGAGATTCGGCAAATCAATTTCCGTTCCGATGCCGCGTTGCGTGATCGGATGGCCGTTCATATCAGCGAAAATGACCGTCCGCGCACGGATTTTCGTGGCGAGATCGTCGACAATTTCCGAAATCGATTTGTACAGCTCGCCCGAAATCACAATGGGAGTTCCGCTGCTTTCCAGTTTGTTGACCATGATGTTCATTCTCCTGTTTTGAAAAAAAGTTGATCTTTTCTATTTGCCAATTCGCAGCCGCTGGGCCAAAAAATTTGGAAGCCCGGCTTTCTCAAATCTGTCTATCGTTTTTTCAATATCGTATGCGACGCGTACAATTTCAAAAGTTTGCTGCGCTAAATCAATAACGCCAAACGAAGAAGCCGGATTGCCGTCGCGGGGTTGGCCCACGCTGCCGACATTGATGATGTAGCGGCAATTGCTTTCGAGCTCGATCTCCCGCTGCTCAATAAATGAAAATTTTGATTCTTCACTTTCGACATAAATGGACGGCAAATGAGAATGGCCGATGAAACAGATTTTCTCTGAGAATTTGGGGAAATAGTAAATCGCTTCATCGATGGACAAAATGTATTCCCAACCTTCAGGACGAAGCGGATTTGCGTGCACAAGAAGCAAATCGTTTTCGCTGTGCAGAAATGGCAATTGATTGATAAAATCCAGATGCTCTTCTTTGATAATTGAGAGCGTGAATTCAATGGCCTGACGGGCGAAATGATTGAAAAAAAACATTTCCGGTTTGTAAATACAAGCGTAGTCGTGATTGCCCATCAATATTGTCTGGCAGCGCTCGCGCGCCAGACTCATGCACTCATTCGGATTTGGTCCGTAACCGACAACATCTCCCAGACAAATGACCTTGTCGATTTTTTCCTCATCAATTTGAGCGAGTACCGCCTCAAAAGCTTCCAGATTTCCGTGAATGTCAGAAACGATAGCGATGCGCAACAGTTTTCCCCTCTCATGAAATGTACTATAAAATCTGAGCTAATGCAAGATTTTTATTGAAAAAGATGCCAATTTTTTTTCGATGAAAAAAATAATTGCTATTTACTAATCACAACAGCGAAATCGGATCTATATCAATTTGAATCTTCACGCGGTAAAGCCGCTTTTCAGCTTTAAATGATTGTAATGCATTTTTCAATTGTTCGTGCAAAATTCTACCGCCCGGGTCCCTATTTTTATTAAATTTGACGATAATTTGCCAACGAAATTTTCCTTTTAATTTTGATAATGGCGAAGGCAACGGGCCGAAAATATCGCCGTACTGCGGCGGAAAACGTAAGTGATTGAAAAATCTGACCGCTGTGTCTTGCACGCGCTGTTCTTCTTCGCCGCTGAACAAAATATACGCCAGTCTTCCGAACGGCGGATAATTCAGTTCTTTCCTCAGCGGTAACTCACTGAGAAAAAAGCCCTTGAAGTTATGAAATTGTGCAAATTTCAGGCCAGAATTGTCCGGCGAGTAAGATTGGATGACTACTTCACCAAGCAGTTCCTTTCTCCCCGCACGGCCAGCGACTTGGGTTAGCAGTTGAAACGTGCGCTCCGTTGAACGAAAATCGGGCAACAGCAAACTGGTGTCGGCTGAAATAACCCCAACCAACGTTACATTTTGAAAATCCAATCCTTTAGCCACCATTTGTGTTCCCAACAAGATTTGATATTTTCCCCGGGCAAAATCGCTGAGAATTTGATGGTGGGAGCGTTTCCGCGACGTAGTGTCCAGGTCCATGCGCACGACTTTGAACCCGGGAAAAAGTTTGTGGATTTCTTCTTCCACACGTTCAGTGCCGATACCGCGAAATAAAATATCCTTGCCGCCACATTTCGGACAAGCGCTCGGCGCCCGTTTGGTGTAATGGCAATAGTGGCATTGCAAATAGCGTCCCTGGGCGTGATAAGTCAAAGTGATGTCGCAATTTTCGCATTTCTCCACATGACCGCAGTCTTTGCATTTAATGTAGGTGGAAAAACCGCGCCGGTTTTGCAGCAGGATGATTTGTTCGCCTTTTTTAATCTTTTCTTTCATTTTCTCCTGCAATGCGGATGAAAAAATATCCACTTTTTGTCCCGGACGCTGTTTGCGCTCCTGGAGCATATTCACGATTTTAACAACGGGCATGGGAACGTCGTCTATTCTTGTGGGTAGTTCAAGCAGATGAAATTTACCAATTTTGGCGTTGTAATAGGATTCCAGCGACGGCGTGGCAGAGCCCAGAATAACCGCCGCTTTGTTGAGCATGCCCCGGTAAACGGCGACATCGCGCGCGTGGTAAAGCGGGCGGGAATCGTATTGCTTGTAAGATGACTCATGTTCTTCGTCCACAATGATGAGTCCCAAATTTTTCAACGGAGCAAATATCGCAGAGCGCGCGCCGATGGCAATTGTTAAATCGCCGGACTGGAGTTTGCGCCAGAAATCGTACCTTTCTCCCGGAGACATACGGCTGTGCAGCACAGCGATTTGTCCGGGAAAATTTTGCGCGAAGCGGCGCACTGTTTGCGGCGTGAGAGAAATTTCCGGCACCAGCACGATGGCGGTTTTTCCCAATTTGCGGATATGTTTCAGCGCTTCAATGTAAACCTGCGTCTTGCCGCTGCCGGTGACACCGTGAACGAGAAATGTTTTGTACTCGCCTTTAGAAGTGGCTTCGGAGATATGGTAAATGGCGCGGGTCTGAAATTCGTTGAGCGTAAATTTTGGCGGCGGTTGATGATCGTCCAGCAAAAAATATGATCGAAAAACTTCGCGTTGATATTTTTCAATGTAGCCTTTGGCGATGAGCGTATTGACTGTAGCGGAGCTGGTTCCGAGCTCTTTGAGCAGGGCTTTTTGTTGAACGGATTTTTTGGAAAAAATGTAATGCAGACACGTGGCTTGCGCAGGCGCGTTTTTTTGCAATTTGTCGAAAACGTTCTGAAACTTTTTCTCTGATTTCAGTTCCGGCCGGATTTTCAACCAGGGCTCTGTTTTGGGTTTGGTCTGAGCGTCAGCAAGCGTTACTTCTTTGCTGATTAATCCTTCGGCGACTAATTTGTCAATTGCGGAGTAGAGTTGGGCGCCGCGAAATTTGCGTCGCAGTTGCACGAGCGCTACTGAAGTTTGCTGTCGGAGATGTTGCAAAATATTTTTCTGACGTGGTGCTTGATGGTTTTTCAAGTATTCTTCAATTTGATCCGGCGAGGCAAGGAGTCGAATTCTGGTTTTTGTCTCCAGATTAATTCCTCCGGGGAGCATCGCACGAATGACTTCGCCCAGCGGGCACAAGTAATATTCTGAAATCCACTGAGCCAGTCGGATCAATTCGGCTGAAATGACAGGAGCGGGATCAAGCAGATCGTGGATTAGTTTCAGGTTGCTGATATTGCATTCTTCCTTTGTTGCGATGACATAACCCGTCATTTTTCTCTTGCCCAGCGGAACCAATACGCGTGAGCCCGGAACGATGACTTCCTGAAAAATTTCCGGAATTTCATAGGTGTAAATCTGAAAAACCGGTATGGGGACAGCGATTTCGGCAAATTTTGCCACGCCTAATTTCCTTATTGAATTTTTATTGAAAACTTTCAACGTCCAAACATTCGTCAATTTTAAAATATGAAATCTTTCTCTATTTTGCAACGGAAATTTAACCCAATTGAAACCATCGCCCATTTTTCTGGTTAAAAATAGAAAAATGATGAGCGAAAAAAACGGATGAAGAAATGATTCGAAAAATAATTCTCTTGTTAGTTTGTGCTGTAATACCAATTTCAGGCTTTGCGGCGGAGAAGTATTGGATTTTTTTCAGGGACAAAGGTAACTCGCCCTACCAACTTACTCGCCAGATCGAACAAGTCAAAAAGGAACTCTCAGCACGGACGCTTCAGCGCCGCGAAAAAGTGCGCGTCATGGGCGATGTCGTCGATGAGAGCGATGTGGAAATTTCGGCTGAATATCTGTTAGCGCTAAAAAATATCGGCGTGAACCCAATCGTTCAATCCCGCTGGCTTAATGCCGTCAGTGCGGAAGTGAATGAAAATACGCGGCGACAAATTTTGCGGTTGGGCTTTGTGAGAAAAATCCAGCCGGTGGCAAAATTCCGGCGAGAAAAACCGCTGCCGGCAGAAGAATTTTTTCTGCACAAGCCTCAGTCGCATCGTCTGGATTACGGACCCTCGCTCACGCAGAACGAGCTCATTCGCGTCACCGACGTTCACGATTTGGGATTTGACGGCAGCGGCGTGATCATTGGTATGCTGGATACCGGCTTTGATTACAAATATCACGAGGCGTTTCTACATCTCAATGTTGTTGGTGAGTACGATTTCATTAATCAGGACAGTGTGACGCAAAATGAGGCTGGTGATCTCAGCTCGCAGCAAAGTCACGGCACCCTGACGCTGTCGGCCATCGGAGGTTTTGCGCCGGAAAAATTAATCGGCCCGGCGTACGGCGCGACATTTTATCTGGCGAAAACCGAAGATGTGAGCAATGAATATCCGGCGGAAGAAGATTTCTGGGTCGCCGGACTGGAATGGCTGGAGAGGAACGGCGTCGATGTGGTGAGTAGTTCGCTCGGCTATCTGGATTGGTATTCTTACAAAGACATGGACGGCACGACTGCCGTCACCACACAGGCGGCGGAAATGGCGGCGCAGAAAGGCGTTGTCGTCGTCAATAGTATGGGAAACGAAGGCAACAATAGTTGGCACTACATGATTGCACCTGCCGATGCAGAAGATGTAATTTCTGTGGGCGCTGTAAGCAGTGATGGAGAATTAGCAAGTTTTAGTTCCCGGGGCCCTACAGCAGACGGAAGGATCAAGCCGGATGTCGACGCCATGGGCGTGAGCGTTCGCGGCGCAACTGCCGGAACTGTGGATGGTTATCGCCGAGCCAGCGGAACTTCGCTTTCCTGTCCGCTTGTCGCCGGAGTTGCCGCGCTGATTTTAGAGGCTCATCCTTATCTGTCGCCGTATCAGGTGGCAAAAGCGCTGCGAGAGACGGCGTCCAATGCGGAAAATCCGAACAACGATATCGGCTGGGGAATTGTTGACGCTTACGAGGCAATTTTTTATCATGGGCTGTTTTTCAGCAACATGCCGGAAATTACCCACGACCGCCAGCAGGGACATGGTGTGACCATCAAAATTTTTTCAAAGTATGATCTGGTTCCCGACTCATTATTTGTCTATTATTTGACCGAAGAAAATTCTCATTTTCAAAAATTGGCTTTGACAAAAGTCGATCAGGAAAACGCTTATCATGCCTGGATTCCGCCGCAACCGGATGGCTCGTTAGTGAAATTGTATTTTTCAGCCCGCGATGTCTCTGGCGATCGAAAAACGCATCCCTATTTTGCTCCGCGGGATTATTTTTCTTTTGTGGCATTTGATTCCAGCGCAAGAAAAAATAAGCCGCTGCCTGAAGATTTCATTTTATTTCAGAACGCACCGAATCCATTTGAAAACATCACAGCGATAAAATACGATCTCGGTCAGCCGGGAGATGTGAAAATTACTATTTACAACATTCTCGGTCAAAAAGTCAAAACCATCGTCGATGATTTTCATTCGGCGGGACACTATGTGCGCTATTGGGACGGATTGAATTCGTCTGAGCAGAGAATGGCAGCGGGAATATATTTTTGTCAGATAAAATTTAAAAATCAAACATCTGTGAAACGGATGGTGTTTTTGGGAAGAAGGAAGTAAGAAAAAACCCGATTTCTTTGAGAAATCGGGTTTTTAAAATCGCGGCCTCATCTAATATTTCAGCCAATTGATAATTTCGGGCAAAGTCGGCCTCTTGCCGTACATCAAAATCCCTACCCGGAAAATCTTCGCCGCCAGCCAGATGAAAAATATGATTGTTAAAATCAAAATGACAATGGACAACAAAATTTCCCCGAAGGGCGGCGCCTGTACGGAAATTCTTGTGAACATGGTGATTGGCGAAAAGAGCGGAAAAAACGAAGCGAACTTCGCCAAGGTCGTGTCCGGATTGCGGATGATGTAAAATGCCAGAAAGAAAGCGAGAATGATGAAAATCATTACCGGAAACTGGAATTGTTGCGCGTCCTGATCCGAGTTGACCATGGAGCCGACCATGGCGTACAGCGTGGCAAATAACAAGTAACCCAGCACAAAGAAAATGATAAAATAGACTAACACGGAAATCGGTATGGTCGGAATGGGCACGCTTGCCGCCGAAGGCGCCACCATGGCGATGATGCTCCCCGCGTAAATTGTGAGCAAGGCAGCAACTCCGGTCCAGATGGCGTATTGAGTGAGACCGACAGCGCCAACGCCAAGCACTTTTCCCGCCATGAGTTGGAAGGGCCGACACGAAGACACAATCATTTCCACTACGCGCGATGTTTTTTCCTCGTAAACACTGCGCATGACAAAGACGCCGTACATGATTAGCGCCATGTACAGAAAAAAGAGCATCACAAAAGTAATCACAAAAGAAAAGCCCCTGTCTTCTTTTTCTTTGCCACCCTTTTCAATTTTGAATGTTTTCAAATCAATGCGTCGGGTTAGATTTTTGATTATTTTTGGATCGAGATTACTCTGCTTGAGCCGGTAATTTGTGATAACACGGGAAATGATGTTTTGATACATTATATTTCGTTCAAAATCGTTCATGTTTTTCGCGTAATACTCAGACTTGTTGGATTGGACGACATCTGCCGGAATTACAAAATAGCCGTCTAATTTGTCGCTGTCCACGGCTTTGGCCAACTTTTCCTTCTCTGCTTCCAGTGTTTCGTTTGTGGCGTTGACGCGCTGCAAAACGTACATCGGCTCGCCGGTGGAAAGGGTGTCGTTCATCGCTTTGACGAATTCGTCATAGACAATGTCGCTCATGTCGATCACAGCGTAGTGTCTGATTTTTTCCGAAGAGAGTCGAAACAGGAGTCCCGGGCCAAGGGTTAAACCGATGAGCAAAATTGGAGTGAGAACTGTTCCGATGATGAAGCCCTTGGTTTTTACGCGTGAGAGATATTCGCGTTTGAAAATTGTCAAAAATTTATTCACAGCTTATCTCCTTGTTTTTTCAATTTGTTACTGTGTTAATGAATATTTCGCGCAGTGAAGGTTCCATGACTTCAAATTTATTTACAGTAACTTCATTTAGCGCCTGCCGCAAAACATCCTGCGTTGTTTTTCCTTCGGCAGGATAAATTTCAGCGACATGGTCGGTCATGGTGAATTTTTTCACTAATTTTTTATCGTCGAGAAACCTGGCCTCTCCCTCGAATTCTAATAGCAATGAATTTCTTCGAAAGTTTTTCTTGATTTCGCGAATGTCGCCTTTGAGAACCGATTTGCCTTCGTTGATCAAACAAATTGAATCACAGAGCTTTTCCACCTGTTCCATCAAATGCGTGGAAAAAACGATTGTCGCGCCGCGTTCTCTTTGTTCCAAAATGACGTTTTTCAACAGCTCCGCATTCACAGGATCCAGCCCGGTAAATGGTTCGTCCAGGATGATAAGTTGCGGCTCGTGGATGATGGTGGTGATAAATTGCACTTTTTGCTGCATACCGCGGGATAACTCTTCTGCTTTCTTGGCGCCCCATTCGGCGAGATCAAATCGTTCCAGCCAGTAGTCGATTTTTTTGTGAGCCGCCGACGATTTCATCCCCTTCAGTTCCGCCATAAAACTGAGCAGCTCTTTGACTTTCATTTTGCGATACAAGCCGCGTTCCTCGGGAAGATAGCCGACTTTATCGCGCAACTTTTGTGAATTCGGTTGATTCAGAAGATAGATTTGACCCTTATCCGGGATGATGATTTCCATTATCATGCGGATCGCAGTCGTTTTGCCCGCGCCATTGGGACCCAAAAGCCCAAAAATGACGCCTTCCGGCAATTCAAGGCTCAAATCGTCCACTGCATGAATTTCTTTGAACGATTTGTAAACATGATCCAGTTTCAGAACTGACACACCAGCCTCCTGAGTTAGTCGTTTTTTATTTTCTGTACAACTTTTTTGATTATTGCTAATTTGCTGATTTCATCAGCGATGCGGTCGGCGGATTGAAGTCCCGCCTGATAGCCGCGCTCGAAAAGATCGTCCGCCTGCTTGAAATCGTGCGGATTGAGGCCGACTAAATCCGGGGTAATTGTAAAGTCCCCGGCTGGCGCGTGCTCTGCAATTTGACTGAGCGCCAGCGTAAAAGAATTGACGAGAATCTGGATAATATTTTGCGGCGGTTTGTTCGGCGTGATCGACGGCGTGAGCTTAACGCCGATGACATAGTCTGCGCCCATGTCGCGCGCCACATCTGTGGGTAAAAAATTGAGCACGCCACCGTCCACGATGACTTTTTCGTCTCTGATGAGCGGAGTAAAAACGCCGGGAATGGCACAACTGGCACGAACCGCCTCGGAAACAGGGCCGCTGCGAAAAACGACCTGTTTCCCGGATGTCAAATCAACGCCGACGGCGGCGAAAGGTTTTGGCAATTGTTCTATTGCGACATTGTGCAATTCTTTTTCAATGAAATCTTGCAGCGCATGGCTGTTCAAAAGACCTTTAGTGGGAATGGTTACTTTTCCCAGAACGTCCCAGGAAATATTTTTGGTCATGGAATAAAGCTGTTGGACAGTGTAGCCCGCAGCGAGAAAGGCACCGACGAGCGATCCGGCGCTGGTACCGGCAATAATGTCAAAAGTGATATTTTTTTCTTCGAGCGCTTTGATGACGCCGAGATGGGCAATGCCTAAAACAGCGCCGCCGCTCAGTGCTAATCCGATTTTTTTGCGTTTCATAGAGCCCCGTTATTCTATTAAAAATGAAATTAAGGGTTTTAATTAAAAAAATCAACACATTTTTTAAAAAATAATAAATTTAACAAGGAACAGTTTAAAGTTCCTTTACGTAACAAAAGGTAGGTAGTTTCATTGCGAAGATCAAAACAAACAAAGATACTCTTTCAATATGGAAAATTAAAACAGTGAGATTTCGGGGAATGCAAAAATCCCTTGATTTTCAATGATTTTTGTAGTAATTTGAAATATAAAGAAACTCGGACAAAAAAAATTAAGGAGTGCCCCATGAGCGACGAAAAATCTGACGGCGGGTCATTTTTCAAAGGGTTGGTTTTCGGCGGATTAATTGGCGCCGGATTAGCTCTGTTGTACGCGCCCAAAAAAGGCGATGAATTGCGCAAAGATTTGAGAGAAAAATCAGATGAGTTGTTGGGCGATGCGGAAAAATTTTATTCCGATGCCAGAAGTTTTTCCGAAGAAAAATTCGCCGACGCTTTGAAGAGAGCCGAACAACTTCGCCAGGAAGCGGAGAAAAAATTTGAAGAAGCCAGAACAAAATACGAACAAATTTTGGCTGAAAGCAAAAGAGTGGCTGACGATTTGAAGAAAAAGATGTCTCCGGAGAAAGACGTTGAGCCAGAAGAGGGAGAAAAGAAAAAAGCTTCGCCCAAAAAGCGCGGAAAAATTTCCAAAGCGATCGAAGCCAGCAAGCAGGCGTTTGACGATGAAATGACAAAAGACAAAAAATAAAAATTCGGGCGGAGGAAAATATGCTTGTTGAAATTAGCATTGTTGTGATCGCGGTTTTTATTGTGATTTTTGTGATCGGTCTGTTGGTTGCACTGGCGCAGATTCGACGCACCGCCCGCGAAGCCGAAAAACTCATGGAAGTGACGCGCCAGCAAATCGTACCGATTTCCCACGATTTGACGATTGTCGTGAATGATGTCAAGCGTATCGTTCAGTCGGTACAAAAGCAAGTGGGGATGGTCGAACAGGGCGTCGGAAATATCAAAGAAACCGTGGCGCGGATTACTCAAATTGAAAAAACGCTCAACGAACGAGTTAGTCAACCGTTTGTGGAATTTGCTACTTTACTATCTGCTGTATCGCGAGCGCTGCGCACTTTTTTTGAGTTTATGCGGAAATAATTTTTTTGAAAATTGCACGTCAGGAGGCAAAAATGATTCACAGAAAAAAAATCCTCGTTTGGAGTCTGGCGTTGGTGCTGCTGTTGGTGTATTGCAGCGTGAAGGCGCCGGAAGTCAGTGTTACCGGAGAAAAAACGGCGCTGGAAAATCAGGTCATCGGAACGTACGAACAGATTGAAGAAGATGTCTGGACATTGACTTCGGTGAGGTCGGTGGGCAACACGGCGCCTCAACCCAAAATGTCGGAAAATAAAAAGAAAGTTTTAGAGGCGGTTCAGGGAAGAAAATTTAATAAAGACGATGTGGACGAATTTTTGAAAGCCGGTATTGTCGGCGAAAATAATCGCGGCTTTTTGGAGATTATTCATCCCGAGAAAATCGGCAGTGACGAGACGTTGAAAAATCGCGTGGAAAAAATAGTCCAGTCGGAAAATGAATACCGAAAAATTATCATGGATCGCATTATTGTTTTGAACGAAGATGCTGCCAAAGCCGGCGAACAAAATGTCGGGCATATTTTCGCGAAAATGAATCAGGACAATGTTGCGTCCGGCTCCTGGATTCAATTGGACAGCGGCGAATGGGTGCAAAAACAAGCTGAGAAAAAATAAAGCGAATGAATGAATCAGAGCAATAAAAAGATCATGCCTGGCTTGCCATGACATGATCTTTTTATTTGTGGGGTTCATTTTAACTGAAGCCGAGCGATGAAAATAATCAAGTCTATCTTACCGCGTTTGTTCCTACAAATTTTGCTCGCGAGCGCCATTTTTCTCTCGTGCGCTCATTACAAGAATTTTTTCTTTGAACAGCCCAAAAAAACGGCGCGTGCAAGAAGCTCCACGGGTTTTGATCTGACGCAAATTTATGAGCAAATTACCACGCATCCGGAAACGGATATGTTTCCCGCTGTTTCGCCAGATGGAAAATGGGTCGCTTTTGCCTCTAAACGCAGCGGCAATATGGACATTTGGGTGAAGCCCGTCGCCGGCGGTTCGGCAATTCAAATCACAAAACACAAATCCGATGACATTATGCCCTGTTGGGCGCCTGACGGGAAAAATTTGGTGTTTGTCTCTTATCGCGAGGATGCGCAGGGTGATTTGTGGATCGTCCCGATAAAAGTACGAAAATATGGCGTTTTTCCTCATGGCGCCCCGCTTCGAATTACCAAATATCTGGGCGCTGATCTCTACCCCTCATTTTCGCCAAACGGAAAATACATTGCTTTCTCGTCAGACAGGGACGGCACTTTTCGGCTCTATCTGATTCGCATGAGGGATTGGCAGATTTTTCAGCTTTCGCCCATGAAAGCAACGCATCCGAGCTGGTCGCCGGACGGGAAATATCTGTGTTTTGCCGCATTCCTTCCGCCGAAAAATTACGGACAAATTTTCATCGGAGAAATTGATTTTTCCGGGACAAATATTGAAATTAAATCTGTGCAACCAGTCACTGACGGCAGAACGAACGACGCCTTTCCTCGCTGGCATCCCCAAAGAAACGAAATCTTTTTCACACGTTACGCGAACGATACCGACAGGGATGGTTTGCTCACGCCTGACGATCAGCCTGAATTGTGGAAAGTGCAACTAAACTGGCGCTCGATTTTGACCTCAAATTTTCGACAAAATCAGACGAGTCCCCCGGGTTCTGCGCTGTCTGATTTTCATGTTCGGCAGCGGGAGCCGCAACAGATTTTATCTTTTCAAGAGATCAAATTAATTCCCGCGCTTGAATACGATTTTTATGCTGTCGGTTCGCCGGATTCCATGATTTATTTTGTGTCTCGCCGGGGCGGTGCAGAAGATATTTTCAGCGTCAGCGAAGACGGCGCAATTCCCCGGTTTGACGATGCCTTTGTTCAGTTTCAATTTGCCAAATCATATTTTCCTTTGCCAGAAACAGATTTACTGTTCGGTCGAAGTAATTCATTGTCTCCCACGGAGTTAGCCTATCGTTTGTTGGCTTTTCAACGGGTGTTTGATTTTTTCCCGGAACAACACGCGCGTTTCGGCGAAACCTATTACGAGTTGGCGAGAACGTACGCTTTCATGGGCGACACGTTGGTTGCCAGGTCTTATTTGGAAGAAATTATCAAATTATTTCCGCAAAATCGTGAATTAGTCGGCAGGGCAAGTTTACGGTTATTTGAATTGGATCGTGCAAAAAAGATTGATTCTTTTCAGGCGCAAGTGGAAAAATTAGAGAAAATTAAAAAGCAGGCAGCGGGCATTAGCCCCGTCGAAGCGGAAGCACAATTGTATCTGGCTGAACTTTATTTTTTGAAAAAAAAATATACAACAGCGATTCAGAAATTAGAAAAATTGATTTCCTCGTATCCGCACGAGATCGCGCGTTGCGCCCAAGCCCAACTTTTAATTGGTGATGTTTTTTCGCTTTTCGGTCAGAAAGAGGAAGTAATTTCCGTTTATCTGAAAGTGCCTCAATTTTATCCGTCCGAAACAAACTTTGTCAATCAGGCGCTGGATAAAATTTTGGCTCTCGCTGAGGAAGACGACCCCTATCAGACAATTTCGTCTCTGCGGCTACTCATTCAAAATTATTCCGATTACCCTCGTCTCGGCGCCAGAGCGCGCTATCGCATCGCAGAAATTTTTTATCAGCAAAAAGATTACGCCGCCGCGGTGCAAGAACTGCGTGCCCTACAGTCTGATTTTTCCGAATTGCCGGCAGAAACAGCCAGGGCGCTTTTATTCCTGGGAAAAATTTTGCTGATTCGAGATGATGACATCGGCGCCATCAGGGCTTACAAGGAAGTTGCGGCAAAATATATTTCTGTTGAAAACGGAAAATTTGGCATCGAGGCAGAGGAGCGGCTTTTCAATCTATATCTGGAGACGGGGTCAAATTTTCAACGTTACGGAGAAGTGAATGCTGCCTATAATCGGTTTCGTCAAGCAGTCGCGCTGATGCCAACTCATCTGGACGCAAATCGCGGCATGGTGGCTTCGCTTTACCAACTGGGTCGTATCGATGATGCGATTCGTTTTTATGAAAATCGTCTTGAAAAATATCCTTTTCAGGAAAAATATTTGTATTTGTTGGGGCTATGTTACTCCTACCAGGCGACCGAAAAAAGGGATCGCACGGGACAGGCGCTGGATTTGAACCCTGAGTTGATGGAAAAATCAGTGCAGCTTATCGAGAAAGCTCTTTCCAAAGACTATCGCATGATACAAGCTTACTTGACACTGAGTTTTAACTACGAGACGCTGGAAAAATATGGTGCCGCAAAAGCAAGTTTGCAGAAATCATTTTTCGAGCGCGCGTTCGATGCGGCAATCGCGCCGGTGAAGTCGATTTTTCAAACCATCACTTTTCAAAAGGAAAAAGGCCAGAAACGTTACTACGAAAAGGCAATTGACGCCTTGACGACGGCGATTGCGCTAAATGACGAAAATGCTAATCCCAAGTTAGAGAGCGAGTTAGCGCTAAATTTGGCGTCGAATTTTTATAATCTGAAAGAATTTGGTTTTGAAAAAGCGTATCATTATTATCAAATAAAACTGAAATATGATTCGACTTTTGTCAATGAGCGCGTTGAGGCGGAAGTTTTTCGCAAAATGGGACATTGTGCTTTGGTTGTTGAAGATTTTGAAAAAGGACCCTATTTTCTCAAAAGAGCGATAAAATTATTGATTGATCTCGGCGACCAGAAAGCAGCGAATATTTCCACAAAAAGACTGGCGCTGCTCTATCAATTAGCCGGCGATTACGATCTTTCCATTGAATATTTCAAACAAGCGGCGAAATTTGACAGGAAACATCGTCGTTACAATCAGTTGGAAACTGATTATCGCAGTATTGCTTACAATTTTTTGCTGCTCAATGACGAGGAAGAGGCGGTGCGCTACGCGAAGTTAGCCATCGGATTGATTCAATCAGGAAAGGTCAAACGCATTAATGCCGAGCCCAATTGGATAAAAATCGGCATTCTTGGCTGGGAAATTCCGGTTTACAACCTGGGACAAATTAGCGCCGGCCAATCAACAGCAGCCGGAGGTTTTACCACCGACGAGGAAATCGCGTTGATTTATTCGATTTTGGGAAATGCTGCCCTGGGACAGCGCAATGTGGATCATGCAATCAGTTATCTGAAGCAGAAGTTGAAAATCTACCAGCAAAAAAAAGACAAGGTCGCCGAGGCGATTTTTTTAAACAACATTGGCTATTTGTATTATCTCAAAGCGGACTATTCCGAATCGTGGGACCAATTTTATCATTCCTATCAAATTTGTCGCAAGGAAGAAATATTGCCCGGGCAGGTGATGAATGCGGTGAATTTGAGCGCGCTGGCCGTTGTGGTGAATAAATTGAAATTATTGCCGGACACCACAAACATTGAGGTGGATGAAAAAGCAGAACGGCGATTGATCCGCAGCCTGGAGATAACCCAGGCGGTCATTCCGAAAATTGAAAAATTGACTTACGGTTTCAAACGCGATTTAGCCCAACTTTACATTTTAGCCGGTAATTTGCATTTTCTGCAATCCACAGCGTCCCAATTAGTTAACCGCGATAGTGATTTGGAAAATTTATTGTCTGAAAACCTGCGCATCTGGGAAAAGTGGGCAATAGCGGATAGCTGTTATCGTCAGGCGGAGAATTTGTGCAGCGAAAACGGATTGGACAATCTGAAAATCTACGCCGATCAGAACCTGTCCGCAATTAGCTCCCGCCTTGGCGAAATAGAACCGGCATTGAAAAAATTGACCGATGCCAGAAAATTAGCTTATCAGACGAACGGTTATCAGAAGCTCTGGGAGATTGATTTTTCTCTGGCGAAATTAGCGCAAATTTATAAAGGTAAAAATGATCTGCGGATTAAAAGTGCGGATTTCTATTTCACTGAAGCGATTGAATCCCTTGATCGTTCGATTTTAAGTGCCAAAAAATATCGCATTTCGCCGATTTATTTGGACAAAGTGCGCCAATTATTTGAAGCGGCGATTCGTTTTCAATTGGATAAAAGAAAAACAGAGGCGGCACTGCAGCTTGCAGAAAAATATCGCGGTGTGAATTTTCTGAGCCTGATCAGCAATCACCGCCTGCGTCTTAAGAAAGAGCGACACAAAATTTTTCTCGGCAATGCGCGCTATTTGTCTCGGGAAATTACCGCGCTGGATGAGAAATTGCGCCGCGCGCGTGAAGTGGGAAACGCGTCGCAGCAAGATTTGGTGATGTGGACAAAGCAGAAAAAAAATTACGAAGATGAGTACGCGAAATTGTTGAAAGACTTAAAAAGCGAAGATCCTGAATTAGAGGCGCTGATCAGTCCCGACCCGGTGTCCACGGGAGAAGTTCAACGCATTTTAGGGGGCTCGCGTGTAATCGTTGATTATTTTTTCACTGGGAAAAAGCTCAATATCTGGGTGATCAATGAAGATTCTGTGGCGATGGCGCAGGTGGAAATTGAACCGGCGAAGGTGAAATTAAAAATAAAAAATTACATCCAAAACATCGACAGCGCTGAGGCGGAAATTTATGCCCGTGATTTGCGAAAAATTTTGATCGATCCCATTGCGACAGCGTTAGAAAATTACCGGACATTGATTTTTGTCCCGGATGCCTTCCTCGCTGAGCTTCCTTTCAATTATTTCATTCGATTCTCTGTGCCATTGTTTCCTGCGGTGAGAAATGTGGTCGTGGCGCCTGATTTTGCCGGATACTATTACAGCTTTCTCAATAGGAAAATCAAAGGGGACTATTTCTGGGCAAATGAGCCGAATTACACTTACCTTGTTGCCGAATTGGGCTACAATGTCAGCGAGGACAAGAAAAAAAATCAGACGACAGCAGCATTGTTGGAGAAAATGTCCTCTGTGGATTTCATGGCTGTTGCTTCTCAAATGGAGGAAAATCGTTCCGATCCGTTAATGTCAAAAATTTTGTCAGGGAAGACATCAAATGCAGATGTGTTTTTGCGCGATATTTTCGAAATTAATTTCAAGGGGTCGGTGGCAGCCTTTCTTTTGAAAAGGAATTTTCAGTCAGAAATCACGCGATTGTTATTTGAAAGATCGCTCATTTATGCCGGGGTTCCCAGTTTGATTTTGGGAAGAGAAACTGAAACCACAGGAAAATTTTTGGAATATTTTTATGATTACCTTTTTGATTATCCCCCGGCCGATGCGCTTTTTCGCGCTCAGCGAATGATGGCTGCGGAAAAATATCCGCCTTCTGCGTACGCGTTTTTTCAGACCGTCGGATTTGAGGGAATGACCAATGCGCAGGAGGAAGAATTCGCACGGCAAAGATTTATGGCGAAAGTCATGGTGGGGAATCAATATTACGAAGAAGAAAAATGGAGAGACGCGCTGAATGCTTACGAGCAGGCGCTGGTGATGGCGAAAAAGCAGGGCGATCAAAATGCTATCGCTAATTTGTACCAATTGATCATTTACTCTGCGGCAAAAGGAGAAATGTGGGAGCGGGCGATTCTTTACCAGAAAGAATTGGTCGATCGCGCCAAAGACAGCGGAGACGGGGAGCAACTCATCGAACAAATGCGCTATTTGATTTATTTTTACACGCAAAATAAAGATTACGACAAGGCAATCTCCTATCAAAAACAGTACTTGCAAATTGCTGAAAAATATCATCAGAAAGAAGAAGCTGCTGATTCCTACCGCAGATTGGGACTGGTCTATGAACAGAGCCGAGACTACAGCGCTGCTGTGGAAAATTTCAGTAAGGCAGTTCAGGAATACCGCGCTCTGGGGGATAGCCTGAAAGTGGCGGAATGTCTCAAAAACCGCGGCAGAATATTTTTGCTTTATCTTGATCAATACGCGCGTGCCATTAACGATCAGGAAGCGGCGCTGCACATTTTTCAAAATTTCGGTGATGTCGCTAATTCAATGGAACTGCTGCAAAATTTGGGAATGAGCCACGAAAGACTGGCAAATTACCAGAAAGCTTTGGAGTTGCAGCAGCAAGGCTATGAGTTGGCGAAAAAATTGAAATCCAACCAGTGGATTGGGCTGTCTTTGCAGTATCTGGCAAATATTTACTGGAAGATGGCGGATTACCAAAAAGCGCTGCAATACCAGAAAAAGGCTATGGCATTGTTCAAAAAATTAGAAAATAAAAAATTCCAGTCCGTGGCTTTGTCGACGAAAGGCTTGATTCACATGAGCCTGGGCGATCTGGAAAAAGCAATCGAATTTGAAACGCAGGCATTGTCGCTGGCAGAAGAAACAGGATCTTTGATCGATCAGGCGACGATACACAAAAATTTGAGCATGATGTTCAGAACCGCAAAGCGCATGGATGAGGCGAGTTTTCATTTGCGGGAAGCGATCAAATTGGACGAGAAATCCGGCGCATTGCGCGGTTTGAGTTATGACTATCGCGATCTGGGAACTATTCAACTGTCGCAATCTCTTTATGCCGATGCTTACGCCAATTTGCACAAAGCGCTGAGTTTGAGCCAGAAAATTTTGGACGGAAGAAATTTCGTGCAGACTTTGTACGAAATTGGTTTGTATCATCAAAAAATGCAGGACATGGCAGCGGCAGAGGACACACTCAGTTTAGCCGGAGGAATGGCGGAGCAGCTCTTCGTGCCGGAAGTGTCGTGGCGCGCCTATTTTGCTTTAGCAAAAATTTATCGCGATCAGGGAAAAACTCAATTGGCTGAGAGTTCATTTTTGCGTGCCATGTCCACCATTGAGACGATGCGTTCAAAAATTAAAATTGAAGAATACAAGTCTGGCTTCATCGATGACAAACTGGACGTGTATTACGCGCTGATCGATTTTTATCTGGCTTCAAACCAACAAAAAAAGGCATTTGAAATCGCTGAACGCGCTAAATCGCGCAATTTTGCCGACTTGCTGGCGAACAAAAAAATCGATTTTCGCGGAGCAGTGAAAGAAGAAGATTTCGTCAAAAAGCGGCGCATTGAAGAAGCAATGAGTCAGTTGCAAAATGAGATGGGCCTGCTCAAATTGTCTGGATTACAGAATATGCCCGGAAAGAAGAAAAAATTAACTGCGTTGACGCAACAATTGGATTCTCTCCGAGCGGCTTATCAGCAGTTTCTTTTGGATTTGAAAGAACAGAATCCAGAATTGGCGTCGATGATTTCAGTAGAGCCGAAGTCGATAGAATATTTTCAAAAAATGCTGCCGGATAGTGTGCTGCTGTTGGAATATTTCACCACAGCGGAAAAGTTGTATTTGTGGGCAATTTCCAATGGGCGCGTGCTTGCTGTGCAACAAAAAATCAGCGAACGGAAATTGTACGCTTTGGTGGATACTTTGAGAAAGTCCATCCAGAAGCAATTATTGGTACAAAATCTTCTTAAAAATTTGTATCGTCTTTTGCTTTCGCCGGTGGAAAAATCGCTGAACGAAAATTCGCATTTGGTCATTATTCCTCACGGCGTGCTTCACTACCTTCCTTTTAGCGCTTTGCTGGATGAAGAAAATAAATATTTGATTGAGAAACACACTATTTCGCTGAGCCCGAGCGCCATGGTCTGGGCGACGTGTATGGACAAGGGCGATGAGTTTGTCACAAATAAAAACTGGCAGCCGAATATTTTAGCGCTGGGAAATCCGGATGTCGGAGATGCCCGCTACGATTTGCCTTTTGCAAAGAAAGAGATTGAGAGTATTGAGTTGATTTACCCTCATGTACAGGCGTTTCTGGGAAAAGAAGCGCAGGAGACGAAAGCCAAGGAATTGAGCGCAAATGCGAATTTGTTGCTTTTCTCCTGCCATGGCGAATTTGATCCCTTGAATCCGCTTTTTTCGGCGTTGCTTTTGGCGCCGGATGACAAGAATGATGGCAGGCTGGAAGCTCACGAAATATTTGGTCTGGACATCCACGCCTATCTCGTGGCAATGAGCGCGTGCGAAACTGGTTTGTCGAAAGTCGGCGTCGGCGATGAGGTGGTTGGTTTGTCGCGAAGTTTCATTTACGCCGGGGCGTCTTCGTTGCTGTCCAGTTTGTGGAAAGTGGACGATCTGGCGACGGCAGTGACGATAAAGCGATTTTTCAGATATTTGCATCAGGGTTATTCGCGGGCACGCGCATTGCAACAAGCTGTGTTATTTGTGAAAAACAACATTAATGCGCACCCTTTGTACTGGTCGGCGTTCAATATTACGGGTGATTTTAGATAAAATAACGATTTAAATCATTTTTTTCTTGACAAATATTAATAAAATGTTATATTATTAGGTACGTTGTCTTTGGGCTGAAAATAAAATGGGGCCAAAGCGTAAAATATGAACCACTAATTATTTAAGGGAGGAGAAATCCGATGAAAGCTTTGAAAGTGCTGGTCGTCTTCGTACTCACCATTTCTATGTTGGCGTTGTTTGTGATGGGCTGCGCAAAGAAAAAAGAAGCCGAGAAGGCTCCTGAAACTGAGCAAATGCAACAAGCCCCGGCTGACACAGCGGCACAAACCCCGGCACAGCAAGCGGCCGAAGAACCAGAAACACAGCAAACGCCTCAACAGACAACATCTAAGTAACGCTTCAATTTTTTCAAATGGGGCATAAAGGAGAGAGTAACATCTCTCCTTTTTTTATGCCCTTTTTCGTTTTTGCTTCCGATGAGCGTGTAAGTGGTTTGTGGCGCCGGATCGAATCCGAACTTTCTGCTATCTTGCGCAGTTGAAAAGATATTGATTCAATCGGATAGTTTGGCAGTTTTTTCTCGTGTGAAATTAAATTACCCTGACGGTGCAGTTTGAAAGAATGAAAGAAATCAACAGAATTTCTATCGTCGGTTCCGGACGAGTTGGTTTTGCTTTAGCAAAGGCTCTCGCTGAGGGTGGGTTTTCAATCTTGGGGCTGTTTGACCGAGATCCGGAAAGATTGGAATGGGCGAAAAGGCAAGATATCGCGGAAAAATATTCCGTCAAGTTGGATGATTTGACCTCGGGCGACGCAATTTTTATCTGCGTTTCCGATGATCGGATTCGCGTTGTCGCTCGGCAGCTGGCGCAAATGTTTGCAGAGAAAAAGCTGGTCCAGTTTGCCTTCCATTGTTCGGGATCGTTGTCCGCTGATGTTTTGCAGCCGCTGTCAAAATACGGAGTAAAAATTGGCAGTATGCATCCGGTGGGGACTTTTTCCGGCGCAGAGGATGACAACAAAAAACTGCGGGGTATTTTCTGGGCGGTTGAGGGCGATGAACTGGCGTTGTCGGCGGCGAAGTCGCTCATTCGTCGTTTGCAGGGAGAATTTATTGTCTTACCAAAATCAGCCAAGCCGCTCCATCATCTGGCATGTACTTTCGCTTCCAATTATGTGAATTTTTTGTTGTCAATAGTGGTTGAACTTTATCGAGAACTTGGCGTCGATGAAGAAAGTGCGCAAAAATTGATTATGCCGTTGGTGAAGACGACAATTGAAAACATCGGAAAAAGAGGCTTGCAGGAATCGTTGACAGGGCCTGCCGCTCGTGGAGACCTGGGAACTATCGAAAAACATCTGAAAATTCTATCCGAACAATTTCCTGAATTTGAGATTATTTACAAAAAATTGGGGGGAAGAATTTTTGAATATCCCAGTGTCATGAACAGGCTGGAGAAAAATGTGATCCAGCGAATGAAAGAATTATTCAACCAATAAAAATCTCTCATGGAATTTCATGATCTTCACATTCACACTTCTCTTTGCAACCATGCTTCCGGCGCTATGATTGAATATGTCCGCTCTGGCATCCGCGTGGGACTCGCTTCGTTGGGCTTTTCCGATCACAATCCGCTTCTGCCTGTTTACGAAAATCGTTTTCGCATGTCAGATCGTGAAATGGAAATTTATGTTCGGAGCATTTCTGCATTGCGCGAGAGATTCAAGGAAAAAATTGATGTCAAAATGGGCATTGAATTAGATTATCTGAGCGAGGAAGAAAAATTTTTACAGAATTTTATCGACCGCTATCCTTTTGATTACATCATCGGAAGCGTGCACTATTTGTTGAGTCCGGTTAATGGTGAATATGTTTACTTGAGTGAACTTCCGGGCACGGAACGAAAAAAGTATTTTCCTTTGTATTTTGAAAAAATTAAGCAAGCTGCGCGGAGCGGTTTGTTCGATGTCGTGGCTCATTTTGATTTGCCCAAAAAATTCTGGGGGGAAATGAGAAATGAAGAATTTCGCCTGGCAGAAAGGGCACTGGAAACAATTGCGCAACAGGGATTGGCGCTGGAAATTAACACTTCCGGTTTGAGAACCAATGGCGTGGATGAATCGTTTCCCGGAAAAGGGATCGTCCAAATGGCGAAAGAAAAGGAAATCCCCTTCGTTTTGGGGTCTGACTCGCACGCGCCTGCCGATGTCGGAAGCCATTTCGCAGAGGCGCTCATAATTTTAAAGGAAGCTGAAATCAAAAATGTTATTTCTTTTGACAAAAGAAAACGATTTGAAATTTCAATAGATTCAGGGAGGTAAAATGAGAACTCAGAAGATGTGGTTGGTCGTATTGGTGCTTGTCACAATAGTCGGCTCGTGTGGCAAAGCGCCGAACGTTACCGTGAGCCTGAAGCCGGAAAAGCCTATCGCCGGAGAAAAGATTACAGTACAATTTAAGCCCCGCCGCCTTGTTTCAAAAAACAAAAAAGATCAAAAAATAATTATGATCGCACAACTTAATGGAGGCGATTCAGAAAAAAATATTATTGTCCCGATGGATTTGAAGGGCGATATCTGGCAGGCAGAATTGCAGACCGACACGGCGCACTGCTTGCTCAGCGTAAAATTTGAAGATGCGCGTGGCAGAGTGGAAGATAACAATCAGTGGGGCTGGAATTTTGTTTTGTACGATAAAGACAAACGAACCCCAAAGAAAAATGGCTATTTTAGGAAAGGGAAAATTTATCTGGGCGAAGGTCATGCCGGCGCCAGACCTGATTTTGAAAGAGCAAAGCAGGTGCTGGGAAAAGAATTGAGTCTTTATCCGGAAAATTATCGCGCATTATTTGCATTGTGGCAATCTGAACTTGCCACCGCCATAAATGCAGAACAGAAAAAGAAGGAGATCATTCGCAAACTGGATAGCTTGAAAAGATCGGTAAAAAATAATTTTTCCGTATCCCTTTTGGAATTTGATACGGCGTTCAGACTCCTGAACGATCTGCCGCGTGCTCTGGTGGCAGGGAAAGAAATGATAAACAGTCAAAATCATTCAAAAGAAGCAGAGCGGGCTCGTTATACCCTGGCTTTCCTGCTCGGAAATGGCAAAAGAGACGCTATTTTATCGAATTTAGAAAATTTCGCCAAAAATACGCCTTATGACGAATATCGCAAAATCGCCCTTCGCAGATTAGGTGACGAATATCAGCGAGGGCAGCATACGAACAGGGCAATCCAATTTTATCGCCAATATTTAGAAATCGCGCCTGATGATATTCCTGTTTTGCTGACGCTGGCAACGTTATCTTTGAAATCCGGAAAAATTGATGAGAGTCAGGCGCTCATTGAAAAGGCAAAAAAAGAGAACAATGCGGCTCATTATTTGCAAAGTAATCCCTGGATGCGACCGACGGAGCGAACCGGGGAAATGGCGTTTAATTTGTGCCATATTCTTTCCACGCAGGCGGATGTTTTTTACAAAAAAGGCGACTTTGGCGGCGCCATCAGGAGCAGAAGGGAAAGCATCGACAAAGGTTCGCTTTTTCCGGCGTTTGAGTGGGAAAAGATTGGCGACACATACCGCCAGATGGGCGCAAAGGACAGCGCTTTCACTGCTTACTGCCGCGCGATTGCGATTAATAAAAATCAGCAGAGCGCCATGAATAAAGCACAGCGGCTATTTTTGGGTGACGGCGGAAATAGGAAAAATTTTACTGATTATTTGCAGCAAAAAGTTCAAGAACAATTAAAATCAATGTCGCGGCAAGCGCCAGATTGTCTGTTGAAAGAGTTAGGCGGTAACAGTGTGAAAATTTCAGATTTCAAAGGAAAAGTGGTTTTAGTGTCATTCTGGGACATCTGGAGCGATGCCTCGCGGCAGGAGATTTACCAATTAAATCAACTGATGAAGGATTTTCCGAGCGACTCGGAAGTGGAATTTTTAGGGGTTTCCATTGAGACGCCGGTTTCTGTGCAACGATACGTGAAGGAAAACCCGTTTCATTTTCGTCTTTTTCATTCCGGGTATGATGCGAAACAAGCTTTTGGCGTGATTGGTTTTCCGTCTCATTTTTTGATTGACCGGTTCGGGAAAATCCGCTACCAGCACATCGGTTATACGCGTGATTTGCGGACTATGCTGAAGAGTGAAATCAACTCGCTGTTGTCTGAAAAACAGAATATTTCTTGAGTTTCGCTGACTTGAATTTTGCCGAGAAATTTGGCAGAAAAGGCAGATTATGAAATTTAAGCTGTATGATCGGGAATTTTACGAAAAATTAGAGGAGAAAAGTTTAGCACCTTACGCGACTCGCAGCCGCGGGGCAGTTAAAACTCGCATGCACGCGGAAAAGGAACACCCATATCGAACCGCTTTTCACCGAGATCGGGATCGAATAATTCATTCCCGAGCATTTCGCCGGTTGAAGCATAAACAGCAAGTGTTTCTCATTAGCGAGGGTGATCACTACCGGACTCGCCTCACGCACACGCTTGAAGTGTCGCAATTGTCGCGAACTCTATCTAGAGCATTGGGACTCAATGAGTTACTCGTAGAGGCAATTGCTCTGGGGCACGATTTGGGACATACTCCTTTTGGTCATGTCGGGGAAGTTGTGCTGAATCAGATTTTGGACGGAACGGATAATTTGGATAGCTTATTGACCGGAAAAAATCTGGGCGGCTTTAAGCACAACTATCAGAGTCTGCGCGTGCTGGATTTTATTGAAAAAAAATATATCGACTTTGATGGGTTAAATCTAACGGCTTTTGTGCGCGAGGGTATTTTGAAACACACGCGCCTTTTGCGGGAAGAATATCAATATCCCGATTTTCAATACGAAGGACTCTATTTTGAACTTGATCACGCCATGACACTCGAGGGGCAAGTTGTCGCCATTTGCGATGAAATAGCCCAACGCACTCATGATCTTGAGGACGGGATTCGCGCCGGACTTGTCGAGCTGGAACAAGTGAGAAAAATAGCAATAATGAGAAAAATCGAAGATAGTTTGAATTTGAAATCAATGCTGTCGAAAGACCGCTACGGCTACCGAAATCGGATTATTCGGGCGTTGATTAATTTTTTAGTGGACGATGTGATTAATAAAACACTGCAAAATCTGAAAACTTTTCATCGGAAAAAGAAGCGGTTTCATTTTTTTGACGAGGTAATTGTCCAATTCAGCGAAGCGGTCGACCCCCTGCAAATGGAATTGAACCATTTTATTTACCAGGAAATCATCTTCAAATGTGCCGGCAGTGAAATGAAAAATGCCAACAAAGAAATTCTGCGAAAGATTTTTATGGGATATTTAAAAAGACCGGAACTATTGCCATCATATATCATTGAACGGCTGAAAAGAAATTTTAAAATTGATTTCCTGAATTTAAAGAGAAAAGATTTTATTCAAAACGAAAGATTTGTTCGCATTGTCGCTGACCACGTCGCAGGAATGACGGACAGTTACGCAACATCGGAGGTGAAAAAATTGGAAATTGGAAACGAAAGATGACCATTGAACTTGAAAATGTGAGCTACGCATATAAACAATTAGCACCGAAAGCGCATAGAGTATTAGAAAATGTAAGTTTTAAAATTCAGGACGGCGAATTTGTTGCTATCATTGGGCCTTCCGGCGCCGGAAAGACTACTTTGTTACAGCAGATTACTGGGCTGCTAAAGCCCACAGCGGGAAAGGTTTATGCGGATGGCAAAAATATTTGGGAAAAGAAATATCCGCGTGACATTTTGCGCCGGCGCATTGGTTTGGTTTTTCAATTTCCGGAGATTCAACTTTTCGACGAGACTGTTTTTGATGATGTGGCTTTTGGCCCGCGAAATTTGCGGCTATCAGAAGAGGAAGTAGAAAATCGTGTGCGAGAAGCGCTAAATTTAGTGGGGATGAATTTCGATGAAATAAAAAATCGATCCCCTCATAATTTGAGCGGCGGTGAAAAAAGACGTGTGGCCCTCGCCGGAGTGCTTGCCATGGCGCCGCAAGCGCTGATTTTGGACGAGCCCACGGCTGGCTTGGATTCTGCCGGAAGCAAGCGCATCATGGAAATTTTGCAGCTATTGAACGACCAGGGCGTAACAATTGTGATGATCACGCATCAGCTTGATTTGGCGCTGCAGGCAGCTATGCGCGTGATTATTCTGGTCAACGGAAAAATTGTTTTTGACGGCAGCAAAGAAGAGGCGATTGAAAATCCGGATAAATTCCAATTGGCTCACCTGAAAATTCCTGCCATCGTTCGACTTTCTCGTTATTTGCATACTCAGGGAATTATTCCTGATTGGAAGATTTTTAATTCTGAAAAGTTGAAAGCGCAATTGCAGCTTGCCAAAAATTTTAAAAAATAAAACACCGTTTTTGATTGAATTTTATCGTAGGGGTAACCCCCTGCAAGAGAAGCTGTTAGCAAATTTGTTGGCCTGTTCGAAATAACAACTTTTCATTTGCACGCACGCTGATTTTTTTTGTTTTAATTCTCATCAAAATTTACTTTTCTGCCTCGAAAAAGCCACAATTTTACAACCCAATAATCATGAATCGCATTGAAAAAATTTATTTTTATTAATGAGGGCTCTTTTTGCTTTTAAAATTTTATTTTTGGTATTGCTCGGTGAATTTTTAATAAAAATTTTAAAAGTGCCTAAATTTTGTTCATTTTCCGACCACGGATTAAGCAAAAATAAATAAAAATGGTTTTGTTTGGTTGTTAGCGATACTTTTCTTTAGATTAATGGCGATAGCAGGAAAAAGTCGCTAATAGATGAAAAAACAGATAATTATCCATGTAAAATCCGGGCAAGTTTCGTCTTTTTTCACTGAACAAAACGAATTTTGAGGTTTTATTTTGGGAGTTGGCACAGATTTTGTAAATAAGAATGACAAAATGATTCTTTCCGACCATGGTCTTCTTCAAAAAATTTTAGAGAAAAAGCACAGGCAACTTTGATTTGACAACTTAACAACCCCAACGAGGTTTTTTTTAGCACGACAACCGGGAATTTGCAGCCTAAACCTGGTTGGGGTTGTCCATTTTTATTAATTAAATGAAGAAGGTAACCAAAACGATCACAGGGCAACCATGAACAACTTTGCAGAGGAATTGGACCTGAGCTGGGCCGAGACCAGCTTGGATACTTCGGACAATTTGTCCAGAAGTTGGGGTAAAAATTTAGGTTTCGATTATTATTATCCGTTAGTGAGTCGAAGCCCGAAGATAAAGCAAATTTTGAAATTAATCAAAAAAGTGGCAAAAAGCAACGCCAGCATCCTGATTCAGGGCGAGACCGGGACCGGCAAGGAACTTATTGCCAGCCTGATTCAATTTATCAGCCTTCGTCACGAGAAACCTTTCATTAAAGTCAACTGCGCCGCCTTGCCGGAAAGTCTGTTAGAAAGCGAGCTGTTTGGGCACGAAAAAGGCGCTTTCACAGGGGCGTACCAGAAACGAATCGGCAAATTTGAGCAAGCGCATCAAGGCACGCTGTTTTTAGACGAAATTGGCGACATGAATATTTTCACGCAGGCGAAAATTCTTCGCGTCCTGCAAGATCAGGAGTTCACGCGAATCGGCGGCAACAAAACCGTTCGCGTGGATGCACGCATTCTAACGGCGTCGAATAAAGACCTGTGGAAAGAAATTGAAAAAGGAAATTTTCGCGCGGATTTGTATTACCGGCTGAATGTGGTCACCATCAATGTGCCGCCACTGCGAGATCGACGGGAAGACATTCCGCTGATCGC
>JAADFU010000206.1 GCA_013152715.1 Calditrichota bacterium | reverse complement strand
TCTGCGGAAATCATTTACGTCGCCGTGGATGAAAATCGCGAACCTGTTGTTATCGGTGGTTAGAGGGAAGATTTGGGATTATGAAACTGAGCAAACCTATTTCCTGCGTTTTAATCGTGCTGCTATCTGTTTTTTTGTTTCTGGTACTATTTTTAGTCATTTTGATTTACAGCGACCTGCATGTTACAAAATATGATTTATCAAAAATTCCTGGAATCAACCAAAAAATACTCAAAGGCGCTAAAGAGGAAATAAAAAACAAAACCCGCTATAATCGCGAAATGAACACGGAAGTTTTTCCGCTGCTCTATTCAAACGGAAGAAAAATGAATCATAGCGTTTATCCCAACGGCGATGTGAATCCCAACGAAGGCGTGTGCACAGATCTGGTAATTCGTGCTCTGCGAAATGGAGGATTTGATTTGCAGAAAGAGATTCATGAGGATGTGATCAAGAATAAAAATTATTATGGCATAAATCATCCGGACAAAAGTATTGACCATCGTCGTACCTGGGTTTTGCTCAAATATTTCAAAAAACATTTTCGTCAACTCCCCACGAAAGAGACTACGGACTATTCAAATTGGTTGCCTGGGGACATCGTCATTTGGGACACCGGAGTAGGCAAGCCAAGCCACATCGGTATTTTGTCTGACAAGCGCATAGGGAAATATGGCAGACCACTGGTAATTCACAACATGCCCTTTGTCCTGGGACTCTTTCCTGGCAGGGTCTGCGAGCAGGACGCATTGTTTGGATTAAGAAACATCGGCAGCAAATTACTTAAATTCAGACTTATCAAAAAACTATATTATCGGGTTCCGTTAATAAAAAAACTCATAAAAAAAGGTCACTGGGAAGTGCTTGGCCATTTTCGGTTAAGTGAAAAAAAGTAACTAATTTTAGTTCAAAGCTAAAAAACTATCTGAGAAAACCCGTATCTGACTATGGCAATCTCCAAAACTGATTTAATGGAGCTATACAAATGAAAAAGTCCATTTCTATCATCATGCTTTTGTCACTCTTCTCTTTCTTTTTTCAAATCCAGGCGCAAACAAAATCACATCCGGCTCAACTGCCAACAGCATTCGATTTGCGTAATGTTAATGGCGTCAATTACGTCTCTTCGGTGAAGAGTCAGACCGGCGGCACCTGCTGGACACACGGCACCATGGCTGCGATGGAAGGCAACTTACTCATGACAGGGAACTGGGCAGCAAATGGCGAATCCGGCGAACCCAATCTCGCGGAATATCATCTCGATTGGTGGAATGGTTTTAATCAACACAACAACGACGACATTTTTCCGCCGATGGGCTCGGGACTGGAAGTCCATTACGGCGGCGATTATCTCGTGGCTGCTGCCTATCTCAGTCGCGGCGAAGGTGCCGTTCGCGACATTGACGGCCAATCTTATGATGAACCGCCGGCGCGCTACAGTCCGCTCTACCACATCTATTATGCGCCTGAAATTGAATGGTACAACGCCGGCGAAAATTTGACCTACATCGACACACTGAAATCAAAAATAATGAAGTATGGCGTGATGGCAACCTGCATGTGCTACAAGAGTGAATTTTACTCTTCATTTTACAACGCGCACTATCAACCTGTATCTTCCACGGCAGAACCCAATCATTCCATCGCCATCGTCGGCTGGGATGACAACAGGCAGACGCAAGCGCCCACGCCCGGCGCCTGGCTTTGCAAAAATAGCTGGGGCGAAAACTGGGGCGATTCCGGCTATTTCTGGATTTCCTATTATGACAAATATTGCGGAAAACACGCTGAAATGGGCGCCGTTTCTTTCATCAATGTGGAGCCGCTGCCCTACGATCACATTTACTATCACGACTACCACGGCTGGCGCGACACTATGGTTGGCTGCAGCGAAGCGTTCAACGGTTTCATTGCCACAACAGACGAGTTTCTGCAAGCCGTGAGTTTTTACACCGCCAAGGACGGCGTTAACTACACAGTGAAAATTTTCAATCGCTTTGACGGCAGTCAATTGCTCGATGAATTAGCCGAAATTTCCGGCACTATCGCGCACATTGGATTGCACACAGTGGAACTCCCGGCAGTGGTTAAAATCAACGACGGCAATGATTTTTACATTTACCTCAATCTCTCTGCCGGCGGCATGGCTTATGACAGAACTTCGGAAATTCCTGTTTTACTCGGCGCCTCTTACACCGGCACCGTCGTCGAATCCAGCGCGAATCCCGGCGAAAGTTACTATCGCAGCGGAAGCTTCTGGCTCGATTTGTACAATTATACGGATCCGAACTGGGATGCTTCGCTCAATGCCCAAGGCAGCGCAAATTTTTGTATCAAAGGATTGGCGTTGGACACAACCACTGTTTTCAGTTTGGCGAACGCCACCGAACTGACAGATGATTCCATGGTCGTCGTTCCGCTGCTCGTGAAAAATTTAGTCGATGCCACCTCGATTACTCTGAAAATTGGTTACGATGAAAGCAAAATAAGTTACAGCGGCGCTACAAATGCCCTGCCGGAAATCATTTTTTCCGATGAAAGCAGCGACGGAGTAATCACGCTCAATTGGTCGGGCGCGACGGTGCTGAACATCAACGACGATAAGCTGCTGGATTTGAATTTCGTTTTTCACGCCAGTCCCTGCTCGCTCAGATTTATTGAATCCGAATGTCACGTGCAAAACGTTCTTGGCGCGGCGGTGCGGGCAAAATACGTCGACGGCGTTGTGGATATCGATTTCAGCGAACCCGTTGCCGATCTGCTGCACGAAACAGGAGATCTGAAAATGGCGATCTTCAACGAAGGCTCCGTCGGCGCGCTCAGCGAAAATCCGGACGGCCCGGGAATTTTGTGGAAAGAAAATAATGGCGCCTACTGCGGCGGCGTGATTTTTGGCTCGGCAGACAGAGGCAAAGCAAACGGCCTCTGGGGAAGTTTCCGGGATATTAACGCCAACCTGGTGCACGACATCAAAAACATCGCCAGCAATTTTGCCGATGGCTTTTCCTCCGACGCTAATTTTAACCAAAAGACGCACGCGTTGCTGAGCGATGCCGGTGCGCCGCAGCCGTACAATGTCAACATCATTCAGCAAACTTTTTCCAACGCCGGAGATAATTTTGTTTTCGTTCGCTACGGTTTCATTAACAACAATTCCGAAACATTGCACGACTTCTACGCTGGCATTTTCATCGATTGGGACATTGGTGACTATGCTGACAACAGAGGCGGCTACGCCATCGGGGAAAATTTAGTTTACGAATTTGGCGCCTCTGATCCCAACCATTTCGGCGTCGCAGCGCTCAGCGGATTGTCGGGCATGAAAGTCACTCCCGAACGAGGAATAAATGAGGAGATTCGCGGCTCTTCATTTCAGTGGATTTCCACGCTGGACCAGAATCCATACTCGGGTCAGGGCGATATCCGCAGTTGGACTGGCAGCAAAGTCGGCGACATCGCTCCGGGAGATACGGCATGGGTCACTTTTGCCATTTTGGCCGGCGATAATCTTTCACAAATCAAATCCAACGCTCGGGCAGCGCGAGACAAAGCCTTGTTGGTTGGCTGGACTGACGTCCTCACAGGAGTAGGGAATAAAAATGCAGAAAAACAACAGCCGACGGATTTCGTTGTCTGGCAAAATTACCCCAATCCATTCAATCCCTCAACGACAATCCGATTCTCTGTGCCCGAATTAAGCCGCGTCAGCGTGAAAGTGTACAACATGCTGGGGCAGGAAATTGCCACATTGATGAACAAAAACCAGACGCCCGGAGCGTACAAAATTTCCTGGGACGGAAAAGACGACTCCGGCAAGCAAGTAGCAGGCGGCATCTATTTTTACCGCGTTGAAGCCGGTGAATTTCACAAAACGATGAAGATGTTGGTGCTGCGATAGTTCCATTGCAGGTAGATCATCCAAAAAGTAGGGAATGCAAATTTGCATTCCCTGCATACGGACATTTTTGAAAACAACAATGCACCATAATGTGTAAAATTAAGGGTATTAATAAGCCGATGAATGTTTGGGAAGATATAGTAAAAAATGAAAATTTATAGCTTTGAGCTTGAATTTGAGAAAATAATTGTCTTAGTATATGTCTGAACTAGAAAAAAGCGTATAACAATGTAATGCACTTGAAAAAACACGTACTGGTTCTTTGAAAATTTCTTTATTCGTAGATGAGTGCTGGTATTTTTAATCCTCTATCCGTTTTTTTCAAGTGATTACCAGCCGTTCCGTGCGACACGAAATAGCTAAAACTCACATTATTCCTTTGTGCCTTTTCCCACATGCTTACTAATAAAATTAGTTATTCAAACTTTTAATCTCCCCTTTCCCCGCATTCTTCCACCCCCGAATCAAAAAATAGCTGCTCACTACAAACAATCCCAGCAGCAAAAGATGGTTAGCGTTAAAAGTGATGGGGCCTAACTTTGCCAAAACTTGCGGCGCTTCGTAGAAGCGAAACTGATCCACGATGAAGCGGTCGATGGAGTAGTACCAGAAAACCATCCACAGCGTGAAGCCGTTAAATTTCTTTTTCTTTTCCAGCCAGAGAACGAGAAAAAAACCGAGGAATCCCAGCGCTGAAGCAAAAAGCTGCGTGGGCCAGAGATGCGTATGCGGAAAGTAGGAACCGGCGACTCCTTCCGGCGGAAAGACAATGCCGATGGAACTGTCCGTGGGTTTGCCGTAGCAGCAGCCGTTCAAAAAACAGCCGCCGATGCGAACAATGCCCGCGCCGAGAAGGAAAACCGGCGCCATTGTGTCTCCGACGGAGATAAAATTTAGTTTTTTTGTCCGCGCATAGACAAAAGCTGATATCACCGCCAGTACAACGCCTCCGACCATGGACAGTCCGGCGATGCCGATAGTGCCGTTTTGCACCGGGTTAATTGTATCCCACCAGTGGCCGCGGAATTCATCCAAATGGTAAACGACATACCAAAGCCGGCTGCCGATGATTGCGGCGAGCATGATGACCACCGCCAGATCAAGAATGGCGTCGTTTTTTAGGTCAAACTTTTTTGCGCGTTTCATGGAAATCCAGACGCCAAGGGCGACGCTGAGCGCCATGGCAAGACCGTAACTTCTCAATTCAAAACTTCCAATTCGGAATAGCACCGGAAACATGTCGGAATTCCTTTCTGCTTGTGGATGTCAATGCGAAATTTAGCGCCCTGAAAAGATAGTTATGTTACTATTTTGCAACGAATATTGTTTCCATATTTCTGAGAATCTTTTCCGATTGTGGGATTCAAATGTTGTGTTTTAACTAATGGCCAAGCCATCAATTAAATTGAGGATAGATGTCTTTATCGTCTTCGCAAATCAAATTTTGCTTTAATTGCATTTTGGCCTAAAAATTTTTTTTAATTCGTTCCCATATTCTTTGCAATATTTTGTATTTTTTTGTTGCATTATTTTATTTTTTGATTATATTATCTAAAAATTCAGATCACTCAACTCTGCACTCAAGCAAACCACCCCAAAAAGGAGACTGACTATGAAAAAATATCTTCTACTCGTGTTTGTTATCTTCTTGGCGGTTACTTCTCTTTTTGCTCAACATTCTTATTACTATTCACGCCAAGATACACTGCCACCAATTAATCTCACGGCAAACACTGTAGATTTGCAATATCCGGTCAACATGTACAATGTCAAAGCCGTCGGCATGGGAAATACGCAAATTGCTCTCGGCAAAAATTTCAATGCCATGCTGTACAATCCGGCGTTTCTGGGGCGCAGCAAAAAGTCGTTCGAAATACTTGGCTTGGGCGGCAGTATGCCGCCTGCCACATACGAAGCGGCAAAATATCTCGCTGACAACATGGACGAATTTATCGAAGCGACGTCGCTGACGCAAGTGTACGACGGCATTGATGCATTTTTTGCCGAAGGCGCCACAGTGCAGCAACGGCTTGATGCAATCCATCAAATTCAGGACGGAATGAAATTTACTGTTGATTTAGTGGAAAAAGTAACCGGCCCGCCCGACGACCCACTGGTTCATGGCGTAAGCGTCATTCCGTCCATTCAAGCACAATACGGCAATTTTGGCTTTTCTCTTTACGGTTTCGGGTACTCTGGCTTTGTCGTACAGCTAAGTCCCACATTGGAATTTCTTTCCAACGTGACTATTCCCACCAATCCGAAGAACCCGATCCTCGCCGCTAAATCGTTAGCGCAAATTTTGGGCGCACTGACAACGGTGACGCTCGGACCAGGAGAAGGCTTTGCAAAAGAAGTTCACCCCATGGCGTTTTACATGTCCTACATCGACATCGTTAGCGCGCTGGGATACGGATTCCAGTGGAAAGATAACTGGCTTTTCGGTGCGAATCTCAAAGTCGTCAACCGCCGCTTTTCCACAGACCGCGTGCCAGTGATGAATTACGATCAGATTTTAGACGAAGCGCTGTCTGTTCTGGAAACCGAAATCTACGGCGTGACTGCCGATGTGGGCTGCGCTTATCAAACGCCGTTTGGCACTAATTTCGGACTTTCGTTGCAAAATATTTTTCCGATCAAATCTATCGAACAAACAATCCACACTGATTTTCGTACGCCAAAAATTTATTACGACAGAGACGCACAGGGACAAATCATCACGAATGCCGACGGCGACACGGCGCTGGTCAGCGCTTATCGCTACATCTCTGTTGACAGGCCTTTTAAATTAAAATCGCCATTTATCGCCAGCATCGGCGTCAGCCATCCCATCACAAAAAACTGGGACGTGGCGCTGGATTGGGTCGATTTGTTTGAAAATGACTCTCGCTACGATCATACCACCGAGCGCATCCGACTGGGCAGCGAGTATCGCATTAATTTCTGGAAACACGATTTTCAATTTGCCCTGCGCGGCGGCTATGCGGATGAAAATTTTTGCTTTGGTCTGGGATTGAATTTCGGCAAATATTTTCAAATTGACGGCGCTTACGCTTATGATCGGATAGTGGACACCTATTCTTATTTTGCGCAGGCAAAAATTGGCTGGTAAAGCGCTATTTTTCGCATAAATTTCCGATTAATTTTCAACAACAAAACGCGCCTGACCAATGAAATGTTAATCTGAATCCTACTTTAGATTCTCTTGATAAAATTTTGCAAACGCCGCTTTTATTTCATCCCGGACGCGGCGAAATACTTGTAAAACTTCTTCTTCCGCGCCGGTCGCTTCTGCCGGATCCTCAAATCCGACGTGGAGCCGATTTTTCACTTCTCCTAAAAAGACGGGGCAGGTTTCTTTGGCATGGTCGCAGACAGTAATCACATAATCAAATGAACGATTGAGATAGTGACTGACATTCTTCGGCTCATTTTGCGAAATATCCACGCCTTCTTCCTCCATCACCTTGATTGCAAAAGGATGTACCCGGCTCGCAGGCTCTGTACCGGCGGAAAAAACTTCAAGTTTCGGAGCCATTGCTTTCAAAAATCCTTCTGCCATCTGGCTGCGGCAGGAATTTCCGGTGCAGAGAATAAGTACACTGATCATAAAATCCCTTTCTGCTCTTTTGCGTGTCCTTTGCATAAATCAAACAGATTTGTCTTTTTCAATTTTTCAGCATCCTGATGAATGACATTCAAATTCTCTGTCCCGCGGCTGACCAGAAAGAAGAGCTCTCGACAACTTTCATTCATCTCTTTTTTATCTAAATGATAAATCACCCACTTGCCCTCTTTGACATCCTGAATGAATCCCCAATCCCGTAAAAGCGACAGGTGTTGGGAGACCGTCGATGTTAAAAGGCCAAGAACAAAAGTAATCTCACTGACAGCTAATTGCTTTTGCTCAAGCATTTTTAGTATGCGAATTCTGTTCGGGTCAGAAAGAGCTTTGAATTTTTTTACTACCGAGCGCATTACTTCCCTTCCATTTTGTTATTTAGGAAAATATGAAATTGACTTAAAAAATACAAGTGGAAAATTATGAATCTTTTGATCCAATTGGGAATGGCCTCCGGCTAATCCTGAGAGACATATCGTTCCGCAAATTAAATTGAATTAAATCCAATTTTCCCCTTGATTATTTGATTTTTTTTTATACATTAGAGATGCCAACAAATGAAACAACTCCGAACTTCCAGAGGAATTTCTATGCCAAAAACAACATCTGTTCTACCAAGTTTTTTCGATCTGCGGCAGCGCTTGCTCGCTAAAATTACCGGACTCCGCCTGAACGAACATACATTCATGGTCATTGTGGCGGTTTTCATCGGCATTTTAGGCGGATTTGGCGCGATTTTTTTTCGTTTTGCCATTCGTTTTTTTCAAAGCATCTTTTTTGGCTCATGGCAGTATTCTCTGGATTATGTTTTACAACTCCCCTGGTACATCAAATTAATCGCTCCGGCGCTCGGCGGTTTGATCGTCGGTCCTATTGTTTTCTATTTTGCGCGCGAAGCCAAAGGCCACGGCGTGCCTGAAGTCATGGAATCGATCGTGCTGCGCGGCGGAGCAATTCGGCCGCGGGTCATGATTGCAAAAGTGATCGCTTCAGCAATCTGCATCGGCTCCGGCGGCTCCGCGGGACGCGAGGGACCCATCGTACAAATTGGCTCTTCCATCGGCTCCTCCCTCGGTCAGATTCTCAAAGTCACTGGCTCGCGACTGCGAACATTTGTCGCTTGCGGCACTGCCGCCGGCATCGCCGGTACTTTCAATGCGCCCATCGCCGGCGCGCTGTTCGCCATGGAAATCATCCTCAGCGATTTCGGGATTTCGCAATTCAGCCCCATTGTTGTCTCATCGGTAGCCGCCACCGTTGTTTCGCGTCATTTTTTGGGAGATTTTTCCGCCTTTGATATTCCGCACTATCAATTGGTCAGTGTTTTCGAAATGATCCCCTACGTTATTTTAGGCGGTCTCGCCGCTCTGGTGGCGCTGGCGTTCATCAACATTCTTTACAAAAGCGAAGATGTTTTTGAAAAACTGCGCATTCCGCCGTTCCTCAAGCCGGCCATCGGCGGCCTCATCATCGGCGTCATCGCGCTTCGATTTCCCCATATTTTTGGCGTGGGATACGATACCATCAGTCTCGCGCTGAACGGCAAACTGCTCTGGACGTCGCTGCTATTGTTGGTGATTTTGAAAATTGTCGCCACTTCGATCACCATCGGCTCCGGAGGCTCCGGCGGAATTTTTGCCCCGTCACTTTTTTTGGGCGCCACCCTCGGCGGATTTGTCGGGTCGGTAGTCCATTCTCTGTTTCCGACGATGACCGCCAGTTCCGGCGCCTACTCCCTCGTCGGTATGGGAGCTGTCGCCGCCGGCGCCATGCACGCGCCGATCACTTCCATTCTCATCATTTTCGAGCTGACGAACGACTACCACATCATTCTCCCGCTTATGATCGCCTGCATCATCAGCGTCTTAATCACCACAAGGCTAAAAAAAGATTCCATTTACACGCTGAAATTATCGCGGCGCGGAATCAATCTTTTTCAGGGGCAGGAAATTAACGTGCTCCATTCGTTGCCGGTTTCCAAGGTGACAAAGCCTGATTTTGACACAGTGCTGCCCAATGCGCCTTGCCGTAAATTGATCGATTTGACCGTCAACAGCCCTCATGCTAATTTTTTCGTTGTGGACAATGACTCCCGCCTGTTGGGCGTCATCTCCATCCACGACATTCGCAAAATAATGAACGAGGGCGACGTGCTGGACTCGATTCTGGTGGCTTACGATTTATTGAATCCAATTACTCAATATTTCAGCCCTGACGACAAGCTTGATGTCATCATGAAAGCCTTTGGCGAGCTGAACGCCGACGAGCTGCCGATTGTGAATAATGAAAATGAAAAACGGCTCATCGGAACCGTGCACAAAAAAGATGTGATTGATGCTTACAATAAAGAAATTCTCAAGCGGGACATGGTCACTTCGGTGGCCGGGTATATTTCTTCCGTGCAAAAATTCAAGCAGATCGAACTCGCGGATGGGCACGTCATGCGTGAAATTGAGGTGCCGGGCGATTTTGTTAATAAAACTTTGAAAGAATTGAATCTGCGGACTCGCTTCGGCGTCGAGGTGATACTCATCAAACAAAATTACGACGCAGACCTGCATGAGAACAGAAAAATTATTACCCCCAATCCTGATTATCGCTTTCAATTTGGAGATACTATTTTGATCATGGGGCACAAAAACAAGGTGAGCATGTTTCAGGATATTTCACATATTGAGAAAATTTAGCCATGAAGTTTCGAGTCCGAAGTTCGGAGTTGGCAATTTGTTATCAAATTCCTCATTTAAAACTCGAAAATCCCCCAAAAAATTATAATTGAATCTATTCATTCCCAGCCGAGATACGATTAAAATGCAGCAAACTTGATCGAAATCCTGTTCTTTCAAAACCTGTGACTTCAAAAACGGCCTCAAAAAATTTCACGTTGTTCTTCACAAATTTGTGTTCTTGTTCAATCTTTTGCAAAAATGAATTATTTGTAAAAGACTGTACCACGGAAATGTGACCAATATCGTGAGTCGAGGAAAAAGTCATAATCACATTCCCCTTCGGACCGGGCAGTTTAGTTACCAGCGCATAATCTGTCACATGGCCAGTCTGTGATTCTCTCGGCGCATGGTAAGCAAATGTGGAATCCAGATGATTGTCATAATAATACAGCGTATTGGGGAAGACGCGATAGTGAAAATTTACCTGTTTCATGTAATTTCTCATAATTCGCAACGTCTTAAAACTGCCGACAAAAATGATGTTGTTATTTTGAAAATCTTCCCACTGAAGATGAGATGCCAGCTTCAGTTTGAATTTTTGATTCGTTAAAATGTACAAACGAAGAATTTTCTCCAAACACCAAACCGCATGTTTCCCAAGGAATGTCAGCTCAGCTTCATTGAAACGCTTGTTGTATTCAGGATTTTCAAAGATAAATTTCTGAAAATCCTCACGGGAATTGATACGCGGGTTTCTGATAAAAAAATGTGAAACGCTCACAGTGTCTTTATACAAAAAATAATCCCCGAAGACGAGCAAAGTTTGTTTATCGCTGTTGAAAAAATCGCCCCAAATTAAATCATTTTTTATCAATTCCCCATTGGTAACAGCCGCTTGCTTTTTTTGATGAGACAAATAAATGAGATTTATAATTATCAACAGTCCCACAATGAGAACATTAGCAATGATAAATTGTAATAGCCGACGTTTGCGTTTTGCCGGTTCTCTGGTCGCAAATTCCAGAAGATAATGTCCCTTTGGTATGGTAATTTTTATTTTGTCATCTTTTCCCTCATTAAGATAATACGAATCTAATTTCTTTCGCAAATTGTGCATATAGACGCGGACTTTAGCGTCTCTTTCTGTATTCAAATCTTTGCTTTTGAAAAATTCAGCGGCAATCGTTGACTCCTTGGGAGGCGCGCCAGTAAGAGAATACTCGTACAGGTACTGAAGAAGTTCTTTATAAGTAGGGGAATCTTTGAACTCTTCACTTTGAAGGATCCTGTCGATAGATGCTTTTTTTTTCATTTTGCTTATCATCGACTTTTTCTGGTAGGGGTTATCAAATAAAAGTTACAGATTTGATATAATATAAGTCAAATTGATTTAAAATGCAAGGAGAATGTTAATAACGCGTTGTTAACGGTAATTACCTTGCAATAAAAATTATATGTGTTATATTAAACCAAATGATCAAAGAAATATTTATTTTTCTGTTCTTCCCCAAAAAACATTTACGCCAGAACCATTCACAGATGTAAATTATGAATACCCTGACTTGCAAAATCTTTCTCTTTAGTTCTGATAAAGCAAAAAATTTCTAATTGCCTGTTTTTTTGCAAATACATTCAATTTTTAGAGGAGACTAAAATGCAATCCAAGCTTTTTGTGAAATTGGCTATTCTAATTTTTTTCATCTGGAATGCAGTTTCGCAAGCCGGAATCACCGGAAAAATTTCTGGTCAAGTAGTTGATGCGGAAAGTGGCAATCCATTACCAGGCGTCAATATTATGATTGAAGGGACAACTCTGGGCGCAGCGACAGACATTCAGGGTAATTACTACGTCATCAACGTGCCACCCGGAATATACTCAGTCAAAGCTTCAATGATTGGCTATGAAACAATGACGCAAACGAACGTTCAAGTGAGTTCAGATATTACGACGAGAGTCAGTTTCCGTTTAAAACAAACTATCCTTGAAGGACAGGAAGTCACGATCGTCGCGGAGCGGCCCCCGATTCAGAAAGACCTCACATCCAGCCTGCAAACTTTCGGGGATCACGATATTCAAAGTGCGCCCATTGATAATCTGCCCCAACTATTGGAAATTCAAGCTGGCGTCTCGCCCATCGAGCTCACCGAACGCGCCGGCGTCATTCGCGATGCTCCGGGAGATGGCTTGCACATCCGCGGCGGCAGAGAAAATGAGACCGTCTTTTTAGTAGATGGTGTCAGAGTAGACAATCCGATCTGGGGCGGCGCCGGTTATGCACAAAATTCATCCGGTACAACAATAAATGAAATTTCGACTATTTTAGGTACGTTCAATGCTGAATATGGCGGAAAAATGTCCGGTGTGATTAATCTTGTGACTAAAGAAGGAAAAGAAAATTACAGCGGGAGAGTCAGCGGATACACAGATAATTTTGGCATTAAAGCGTACGATAGAAATACTTTTCAGGGAGAATACTCCTTCAGCGGCCCTATGCCCTTTTACAAAAACCTGACATTTTATAGCAATGCTCAGATTCGCTCCACCGACGGTCGTTTTTACGCTTATATCATTCCAGGCTGGACCGATAGCAAAGGGAAATTGCCGCTTGAAGATGAAAACGGAAACCCCCTGGGCAAAAAAGTGTCCGCTGATTGGAAAGATGAATGGCATACTCTACAAAAATTGACCTGGAAAGTCACGCCCGCTTTAAAAATAATGACTGATTTTGTCATGTCCAGCGTGAGAAAAGTGAAATACTATCATGCTTACAAATATCTTCCCTATGGCATGCCCTGGAGCGACACGAAAGAACTAGACCTAACGCTGAAAATTACTCATCAATTAAACCCCAAAACTTTTTATGATTTAACAGCTTCGTACCAACGAATTGATTATTGGATGGGTGTAGACAAGACGCGCGAACAACGAATAGTGATGGGCTCCAGATTAAGCGAACCGACTTATGGTTTCTATTATTCTGGCGCCAGAAATGATTTCTGGGCAGATACGACGAATACCTATCAGTTGAATTTCAACATCACCAGCCAGGTCACCCCTCTTCATTTGTTAAAAGGCGGAATCAATTTGAGATATATGGATCTGTTTCACCGGTTGGATTTAGCATGGGACACGCCGGTCGATCAAATTGTAAAAGGTGCTAATGAGCAAGGCGAACTGATCAAGGAGACGTTTGAATCCCACAAAGCATATTCGGACAGTCGTCCCATTGAATGGGCTGCTTTTTTACAGGATAAAATGGAATTTGAAAGTCTGGGAATGATTTTGAACCTGGGTTTTCGCTGGGAAAGATGGAGCATCGGCGAACGCTACATGGAAGATCCGGAGCGCCCCATGGAAACACCGCTGCGGCCGACAAATCCGAAAAATAGATTCAGCCCGAGATTGGGCATTTCCTTTCCTATCTCCGAAAAAGCGGCTTTCCATTTTGCCTATGGTCATTTCTACCAATTTCCCAGCTATGTGGATTTGCTCTCCGGGATCAATGAAAAAGGTCAATATCCCGATCGGCCCAATCTTCAGGATGTCGGCCTTGCCATTTTTAATCCCAACATTAGGCCAGAGAAATCAGTAACTTACGAAGCAGGTGTGCAGACACAACTCATGGAAAATGTTTCATTAAACGTAACCGCCTACTATCGCGAATTAGCCGATCTTGTTGGGGTTACCTGGATTCAAACTGCCGGTTATGTCTATTTTGACAATGTTGACTTTGGTAATTCGAAAGGGCTTGAGCTCACTTTAGACAAAAGATTTAGCAATTCTTTCTCTGCGCGAATAAATTACACGTTGTCTCAAACTCTCATAAGTACATCGAGTCCCCTGACGGCAGCTCAAACAGTATCGACGGCTCCCATTGCGTACCGGAGCTTTCTGGCGAATTGGGACAGAACGCACGATCTTTCCGCATTGGTGTTAGTGAGTAAGCCTCGAAATTGGGCAATCAGTTTGAAAAGCGCTATTAAATCTGGCAGACCCTACACAGTTATGGCTGAACAAAAGAATACCGAGCGTATGCCCTGGTACATGAACTTTGATTTGAGAATGAACAAATATTTTAGATTTTTTGATCTCAAAGAGACAATCTTTTTAAAAATTTACAATTTACTTAACCGCCGAAATATCAATTATGTCTATTCAGTGACCGGGAAGTGGAATGATGACGGCGATCCGGGTACGCCATACGCGCATGACGCTAATCCCCGTTACATATCAGATAGAAGGAGAGTTCAAATCGGATTTAGAATTGAATTCTAAAATTAAGACCATAAGAATTTCGTAATTTTTCATTTTTAATTGCTGTAATTCAGAAAATTCAAATTTGAATACAAGCTCTTGAGGAGTTTACCATGTCAAAAAAAATTGTAATCTTCTTTTTAATTCTGATTTTCACTTTTAGCTCGATCCAATTTTTGCAAGGACAGCAAAGATTGGAATGGGAAAGATGGGGCAATTTTGGAGCAGGTAAATTAGTCACCAAAATGTCCAATACCAACAATATTGGTTCAGGGCGATTGAAATATCCGGAATTAGCAAAATTTCCTGCTTTTGAATATCCTTACAATCCGGACCCAAATGGCAGGCATATTTACTACGCTGTCGGAATTTCGTTTCATGTCGGGGGATTTTGTTCGGATCGGGGCCCCGTTTGGGACCATGATCCCAATAGATTATTAAACCCTTTAGTGGAAAGCGGAGACCAGGCAAGTTATCGTTTTTACAAGGGATTCCATTTTGACGGACTTCCGGATTACAGCGCGCCTTCGAGCACAGATCCCATCGCTGTAAGCGACGATAGCACGAGTTGGCCTTCCGACGGTTGGCCCGCTACCTATCCGACTACTGATCCTGTGCTTCAGCGAGTGAATCCCAATTATCCGACTGTTTACAATCAGGGAATCGCCACGCCAATCCCTCTTTTATTAGACACACTAACCGGTTTTCCTGGCGCTGGTCCGAATAAATATTCTGCGCCTGGTCTGTATTACCCAGGGCAGGTTGTCGCAGACCAGGAAGCATTCACAGCCTCGTTTGCCAAAAACAGGGATGATGATCAGGCTACTGGCCATTTGATGGTCTATACAATTCTACGCAGCTTGAGTTGGAAGGGAGATTTAGCTGAAGATTTTCTTTATTGGACTTTCACGGTCACCAATATTGGCACTGAACCCATTGACAGCACGTACCTGGGCATGTTTGCCGATTTCGATTTTCCGTGGGCAAGTTTTCAAGAATATCACACCTACGATAAAGTCGACGCGTTTGCATTTGATACGTACGATATTGATGAAGAAACCGGCGAAGAGCTAAAAATTGGTTATGGTTGGGACGGAGACGGCGATATTACCGGCGCAACATTTGGAAATTGGCCTTATGAAAAAGCCAAATTGACGGACGAAACGCCGGTAGATAAAGTTGCTCTTGCCGGGGTCATCTTTTTGCAGACGCCAAAAGATACGTTGACAGGAAAAGAATTGGGTATAACGAGTTGGGATGCATTTGGAGCGACAATCAAAGGAGAGGTTCAAGGAATCGGGAATAGCCTCGCAAGATTTTATTGGTTGAATGTCGTAAATACCGGACAGTATGGTCAGGGCACAGATCCCGACGACGCGGATGGCGACCATATTGATAATTGGACATGGGAACATCCTTTTCCCGTGGGATCCGAAACTTTATACGACAATGGTCATCGCTGTGCCATGACAATCAATACCGGACCTTTTCGTCTGGAGCCGGGAGAAACGGACACGCTCATCTGCGCCACGGTCATGGGCGAAAGTCGAGCTGATTTATTCAAAAATGCAAAGACAGCAAGAAAAATCTTCAAGAATGGCTGGGTTGTCCCGAAACCACCCTTTCCGCCAAATGTTTTGGTAAAAGTGGAGAGCGGTAAAATTACTTTGCGCTGGGGGACGATCAGCGAGAACGATTCGCTGAACCAGATATTTGGCAGACAAAAATTTGAAGGGTACAAAATTTTCCGCAGCGACGATGGCGGTAAAAGCTGGGGCGCTGTTCCCATTACTGATGAAAATGGCACCACCATTGATTACGTACCATTAGCGCAGTACGATGTTCCCAACGGGATTACCGGCGCTTCTCCGGTGCTGCCAACTTTCAATCGCGGAAATGACAATGGTTTTGATCTGATTCTGGCGGAACAAGACTCTGTGCGCGAAATTTTCGTCAAAGAATTGGGGAAAAATATTACTGACACTCTAAAATATGTTTTTGTGGACGAATCTGTTCTTAACGGTTTTTCTTACACTTATGCCGTTGTCGCCTACGGCGCGGGTGACGACACGCCGGACGGACTTCAGCCGTTGCAAAATGCCCGAACTTCGGGAGTCAACGTCGTAAATGTGACGCCTCACGCTCCCGAAGCTTCAACGAAAAATGATCTCGAGTTAATTAAAGTTGTGCCCAATCCCTATCGCGTGATTAATCCTCAGGAAACCGCGGTCAGAGAGAGAATGCTGAAGTTTACTCATCTGCCGGAAACTTGCACCATTCGAATCTTTAATATGGCAGGAGAACTCATCGTGACACTTTACCATGGCTCAACTTCGCCGATCGCCTCCGAGGAACAATGGAACCTTCGCAGCGACGAAAACCGTGAAGTGGCTCCTGGTTTGTACTTTTTCCACATTGAATCTGAACTTGGCGACAAAACAGGTAAATTCGTTGTCATTAAGTAAATTAAAAACAATATGATCAACTGGTTCAAAAAATTGAGTAATCAAATTTGCAATGGTAGCGTTTCTCGATAAAAATTTGAGCGTTTAAAATAAAAGGGGATAAAGATGAAGCCCAAAATTATAATCACTGTTTTACTAATTACGGTCGCTTCAGTTAATTTGTCAATTGCTCAGACTTCTTCGCTCAATCAAACGGGCACTTCGATGGCGAATTTTTTGAAAATCGGCGTGGGCGGCAGAGCTCTGGGCATGGGAAGCGCCTACGTCGCATTAGCGAATGACGTCACAGCGACCTACTGGAACCCCGGCGGACTGGGATTTTTAACGAACAACCAACTTTATTTTCAGACAACCAATTGGCTTTTGGATACCAAACTATTCTATCTTGCCACTTCATATCGTCTGCCCCAAATTGGCAATTTTGGCTTTCACATTTACACTTTTTCATCCGGGCAAATGGCAGAAACAACAATCTGGGAGCCAGAAGGAACCGGCAGACAATTTGACGCTTCTAATTTTGCCGCGGGACTCACTTTTTCAAGACAACTTACCAATCGTTTTTCTGCTGGTTTGACAATAAAATATATTTCTGAGCGGCTGGATCGGGAAACCGCGCGTACTGTCGCTATCGACATTGGGAGTATTTTTATCACTGATTTTTTCAATAATATGCGGCTTGGATTTGCGCTTTCCAATCTGGGCGGACGGATGCAATTGCACGGAACCGATCTCATCGTTCAACACCTGGAAGATCCCAGCATTAAATATTCCCGTGCTGAACTTTTGACCGACCCCTGGGACATTCCATTGTTATTCCGTTTTGGGGTGGCAACTGACATCGTCAACGCTGATAATTTTCGCCTGACATTTTCTTCCGAATTAATGGACTCCCGCGATTTCATCCATCGCATCGCTACCGGCGGAGAAATTTGCATTAAAAAAATGTTAACGCTTCGCTCCGGCTATCGCTTTAATGACAGTCAGGCCGGTTTGTCGGTGGGCGCTGGTTTTGATTTTCAATTACTACGAAAATTTGCCATGAAATTGGATTATGCTTATAATGATTATCAAATTTTAAATAATGTACAGACCTTTTCGATCATCCTAACATTCTGAGGGAGAGGCCATGAAGTTAAAAATTTTAGCTAATACATTTGTACTCTCGCTTTTAGTGATAATTATCTGGAGTTGCTTCCCGGAAAGAGAACCAACAAAACCGGATTTTGAAGCTCCTGATGTCAGAAGACCTGCGGTGGCATACCATGATCCGCTTTCAAATGCCAAAAATATTCCCCGAGATGCCAAAATTACTATCTGGTTTGACGAACTTATGAACACCGCGTCTGTGGAAAAAAATTTCAGGCTTTGGCCCAAAGTGAGTTTCGATTCGCTTCAAACAATTACTATCGACAAAAATAATCCGCAAATAATCTATGTCTCACGAAAAACTCAGGGAATTTTTAAAAGCGAAGATGGCGGAGAATCATGGACCTGGTTGACGCCACTCAGCATGAAAATGAATCTGAGTCAAATTATCATTTCTCCGGGCAATTCCAATTTACTGTACGCGGTAAGCCATGACAGTGGTTTGTATCGCAGCAACGATAGTGGTTTGAATTGGGAAAAAATAGCGCTGCCCGCTGAAAATCCGCTTGCGTTGGCGATTGATCCGACAAATGGAAATGTGCTATTTGTTGCGACCGAAAAAGACGGCATTTATAAATCTACCGACAGCGGCCAAAATTGGGAAGCGAAAAATGATGGCGTTCGCGTCAGCAGGCCGCCGCAAGATATTGCCATTAATCCGCTGAATCCCCAAATAATCTATCTGGCTACCAAAGGAGATTTTATTCTGAAATCGTATAATGGCGGAGAGAAATGGACGCGCATCCGCAAGGGATTTTTTACCTATTATTTCAATAAAATCGCCGTTCATCCTGCGGATACTTCCCGCGTATTTGCAGTTTCAGACGGCGGAGGAATTTATCGGAGCCATGATTCCGGAGACAATTGGGAATTAATCGTGGAAGGTCTTCCCAACCTTGACATTAATGCTTTTGCTTTTGATCCTCAGGACACCGGGAGAATTATCGTAAACACTGGTCAAGGATTTTACCACAGTAATGATGGCGGTACTTCCTGGACGCAATCCGAACAAATCCCGGCAGGTGTAAATGTGGTGGCATTGGCGATAAATCCACAGAATCCGGAACAACTTTTTGCTGCAACGAACAGCGGCGTCTTCAGAAGTCAGCAATTTGCCGGTGTCTGGGAGGAAAAAAATAATTTACCTTTAGATGCGCTTTATGTGAATGGAACTTTTCAGTTCGACGATTGGCAGGATTCCACTCTTGTCAGCGGCATGTTGGACGCAACGACATTGGACACGACGATTATTTTTCCGTACATTTATGAGCGTGCATTAGCTGCCTGGTACGCAAATGGAAAAAAGGGCGACCCGCCGGTAGATCCGAATCCCAAAGCCACCAAAATGACATTTTCTCCCGAAAAACTATTGCTGCCATCAACAGGATTTCAGGTAAAAATAATTGGCACATTTGAAAAAGACAAAGAAACATTACGGCCTTCTTTCGGCGCGGCGGATATTCATGGGAATTCCTTTGAAACCGATTATAATTTTATCTTTAAAACTGGGAAGCAATAGCAAAATATTAGTGAGGAGGTGATGTTGGCTTTTAAAAAAGAATGATATTCTTTCTCAAGTTACAAGGTTTTCCCATCGCTTGATTCGTAGCGGGGAATCTGCATCCATCGGTACCAAAAATCATTTTTAATCATTAAAATTTAGAAAAGGAGAGAAAGATGAAAAGCAAGCTCTTTGTTACAATTTTTTTTCTCATGATTTTCTCAGTGTCCGCTCTTTTCGGGCAATCAGTAATTCAGGTGCCTGCGGGAGACGACCAGATCGATAACGCGCTTTATACTGCCTCGCCAGGAGATACGCTGGAATTAATTACGGACGGCGGCATGTATCATGAGACTTTTGTCACAATAATCGACATGCCAATCACAATCCGCGCCGCAAAAGGATTAACGAATAAGCCCGTCTGGTACACCGATAACAGCAGCAAAATAATCGACATTCGCGACGATCTTACCCTGGACGGTATCATTTTCGATGGTTCTCTGGGAGATTCACTTACCGCAAAAGGCATTGACACGCCAGACAGTTCGCTGGTGAAATGGGGTTACAAACTGAAAATCAATAATTGCGAATTCGTCAATTTCAATGTTGGCGACGATGGCCATGCAATTTACGGTGATGCAAATACTCAAGCTGACACCGTTATTATTAGCAATTGTTATTTTGCACATATTCTGCAAGAAGCAGTGCGTTTTAAATCTCCGTCGGTAGCGCCGGGTTCGGTGAAGTATTTTCGGATTGAAAATACTACTCTCTGGGACATTGGAGATGAAGCAATTTATGTGCAGGCTCATGACCACGTTTCCGATGGCACGCCGGATCCGGTTTTTATTGCAAATCATATCACAATAGTAAAAGCGGGAAGCAAAAGCATCTATCCCAAAGAGATCGACGGCGCGATGATCAAAAATTCAATCGTGGCTTTCAGCGCCACAGATGAATACGCTTGCCGAATTTACGGTACCAATTCCAAAGTAGAACATTTTCTGTCATTTCAGTGTCCGAAGCATATCAGCAAAAAAGAGGGAGCCAGTTATGACTATGACCTGCTTTTAAGAGATCAAAATCCCTACTTTGCGGATGCCGAAGCCGGCAATTTTGCCGTTGCTGCCAATTCTCCGGCGGCACTTTTTGCTGATGACTCCACAGCGCTGGGCGATGCCAATAATGGCACCTGGGATGCCAGCGAAATTACAAAATGGGAACTGGTGAAAAATAAAGACTGGGAACGACTCATCGAGGATGCTCTCACTGAAAATGACACGCTCGTATTCGTCTCTGATGGCGGCGAATATTACAATCCCAAAGATGTCTCGATGAAAAAATTTCCGCTGGTTTTGATGGCAAAACCGGGGTTGGGAGAAAAACCCACGTTGACCGCAGCGTTTGGCAGCTCTCGAATCATGAAAATCTATGCGCCGATAACCATCAAAGGTCTTCGGTTTAGAGGCGATGGTATCGTTGACGGCGGAACTCCCTACGGACTTCGCTGGGATGCGGGAAGCGAGGAATTTGGCACCTGCATTATTGAAGATTGTGAGTTTGAAGGTTTCCGGCTGCGCGCTTTGCACATGGACAAGAAGAACCACACAGATACGCTGATTGTGAATAATTGCATTTTCCGAAATGTCGGAGAAACCGGCATCTACGGCAAAGACGCCGCCCGAAATATTGAATTTGCCAAAATCGCCAATTGCACATTCTATCGCGTGGGACAAAAAGGAATTTACCTGCGAAATGTGGGTGAATTAGAAGTTTCCCATTGTACTTTCTGCTGGAATGACAGCACAATTTCCGAACGCACAGGAAATGTGGGAGTTTACGCCCGAGACGATACGGTAGTCACGATTCGAGATAATATCTTCTACCAACAGGATGCATTCGGCGTTCGCGTTTTTGGACCCTCTCCCACTGTCGAGTACAATCTTTTCTGGGAATGCGACACGCTGATAAAATCAGAAGATCATCCGGAACTCACCTTTCCGATTTTCAACCTGGAAGATGATCCGTTGTTTAAGAGTATAGAGGATTCGACGCTGAATTTGGCCGTTGAAGTCAATGGACCTGCTGTCGGAATGGCATCTGACGAAAGCAACTTAGGCGATCCGCGCTGGGGAACCTGGGAACAAACCGGTGTGTCGGTGAATCAAACCACACCCAACTCATTCTATCTGTCCCAAAATTATCCCAATCCATTTAATCCGGGGACATCAATCTCTTACGGAATTTCCAAGCCAGCGCTGGTAAATTTAACGATTTACAATATTCTGGGACAGAAAGTCATTGCTCTGGTTAATCAATTTCAGATGCCGAATCGCTATATTGTCCACTGGGATGGAAAGGACAAAAATAACAAACCTGTGCCCGGCGGAATATATTTCTATCGTTTAAAAACTGACAACTTTTTAAGCGTTAAGAAAATGATTTTACTGCAGTAATTTTGTCCTCTTACAGCAGCGTACCAGGGAGAGAAGGAAAAATATTCCTCTCTCCCTGACTTTATAATCAGCGACATTTTTTTCAACGTCTCATTCAACGATTAAATCAGATAATAATATTAGCACAATAAAAAAAAACAAATAAATCTCTACAACGGGTAATTTTGCGGCACAAATTTAACTCATTCAGTGAAGTCCTGATATTTTCGATAATACGAAAAACGGAGCAAGATTTATTAATATTGCTGGTTAGCGCTTTTTTTTTTACAATATCGTTTTTTTCATATTCCAAATCAAAGCGCCCCTGCTTTCACCGGAAATTTATTTTTAATGATATTATTCATTTCTTTCACATTGAAGGGAACATCATGAACAAGCAAAAAAGTTCAAAAGGAATTTTCAAGTTGACTTTTGTTTTATTTCTATTTAGTGTGACCCGTATTTTTGCGCAACCCTGGCAATGCATCATCTACGGAGATACCAGGAGTCATGACAATGATCATCGTCAAGTATTGCAAGCAATAATGAATAATACTCCAAATTACAAATTCATCATCAATGTCGGCGATGTTGTGTCAGACGGGACAGTCAAAAGTCTATGGGACACATGGCAGCGCGCATGTGATGATGTTTTAGGCGGAACCGGACAGGATCAAACGCCGCCAAAATATATGGCTGTACCGGGCAATCACGACAATACTGAGACATCTTCCGGATTGGCAAATTGGAATACTTACCTGCCGGGACAGAAAAATTTGTACGGTAATGACGGTAAATATTTTTATTTTGATTATGAAGATGCACGGTTTATTCTTTTGGACTCTGACAAATCTCCGATTGATGGTCCTCAATTTACCATGATGAAGAATGCGATTGAAAATAACCCACAAAAATGGCTCATCCTTGTCTGGCATCACCCCATTTTTGATTTTGGACCCAAACATTACGAGCAAGAAATCCACCAGACTTGGGGCGTGCCGCTTTATCAGAACGGATGCGATCTTATTTTCAACGGTCACGCTCACTATTATGTGCGAACGAAAAAATTGCTATTAAATGGTCAAAAAAATCCGCCGTTGGATTCGCTGAAAGGAATACCGCAAATCGTCACCGGCAATGGCGGTGCTCCCTTATATTCAGTCAATCCCAACGAAGACGGAAACGGCTATATGGTGGCAAAATACATTGCCCAATATGGCTATACAGAGCTCACTTTTTCCGGCGATACCCTGCGACTCAGACACATATTGAAAGACGGAACCGTTTTCGACCAGACATATTACACGCCCAATCCGAAACCTTCGCAATCAGCGGTACGCTTTCCGGAAGGGACTCAGCCGGCACATTTTCAACTATTTCAAAATTATCCCAATCCGTTCAATGCGTCAACGAGCATCAGGTTTCATCTCCGACAATCTTGTCCCGTGACATTAAATATTTTCAATTTGAATGGCGAAATCGTGCAAACGTTGATTGACGGAAATTATTCACCGGGGAACTACCAGATTATTTTCAACGCTGAAAATGTTCACGGCGCCCCAGTTGCTTCGGGAATTTACTTTTACCAATTAAAAGCCGGAACCGAAATTAGAAATCGAAAAATGAATTTGTTACGATAATCTTTTACTAGCCAAACAGAAAAGGATTGCTCCGATGAGTAGAAAATCGCTGATGTCAATGGTTCTCCTGATAGGTGTAATTTTTTCGTCAGGATTGATGGGTCAGGTTTTTATCACAACTGAAAAATTAATGCCCATTTATCACGACGGCTGGATCGATCACAACAAAAATGACAAGATGGACCCTTACGAAAATCCAGGTCTGGATATCGAATCCCGCATCAATGATTTGCTGGGAAGAATGACGCTTGAAGAAAAAACCTGCCAGATGGCGACTTTGTACGGTTTTTGCCGCGTTGCCAAAGACGAACTCCCCACAAAGCAGTGGCTAAATGAAATCTGGAAAGACGGAATTGCAAATATTGACGAGCATTTGAACGGTCTGGACCGAAAACCGTGCCGCACGCCTTATTCTTTTCCCTATTCAATGCATACGCGCGCATTGAATGAAGTACAGCGATTTTTCATCGAAAAAACCCGTCTGGGCATACCTGTGGATTTCACCAACGAGGGCATTCGCGGTCTCTGTCATGAAAAAGCGACTTCATTTCCGGCGCAAATTGGCGTTGCCAGTAGTTGGGATAAAGAACTTGTTAATCTCATCGGCCACATTACCGGAAAAGAAGCCAGAGCGTTGGGTTACACGAATATTTATTCCCCGATACTTGACCTCGCACGAGATCCGCGCTGGGGACGTACTGTGGAAACTTACGGCGAAAATCCCTATTTGGCGTCACAATTAGGTAAAATCCAGGTTGCGGCATTGCAATCCGAGGGCGTGGTTTCTACTCCCAAGCATTTCGCGGTTTACAGCATTCCCAAGGGCGGAAGAGACGGCGCCGCGAGAACAGACCCCAAAGCCCCCTGGCGCGATGTGGAGACAATTTATCTCGCTCCCTTTCGCGCGGCGATCCAGGATGCCAACGCCCTGGGCGTGATGAGCTCGTACAACGACTACAATGGAATTCCCATCACCGGCAGCAAATTTTTTCTCACCCAAATTTTGCGCCAACGCTGGGGATTTAAAGGCTACATTGTCTCTGACAGCGACGCCGTGTTGTACCTTTTCAGCAAACACCATGTAGCAGAGACGTACAAAGAAGCTGTGCGCCAGGCTGTGGAAGCGGGACTAAATGTGAGAACCACTTTTACGCCGCCGGATGTGTTCATCAATCCTTTGCGCGAATTGGTGCGCGAAGGGAAAATTTCGCTGAAGACAATCGATAGCCGCGTGCGCAATGTACTGAGAGTGAAATTTTGGCTGGGGTTATTTGACAAGCCGTACCTTGAGGACCCGAAAAAAACCGACGAGATCGTACATTGTGCCGAACACGTTAAAGTATCTTTACGGGCAGCGAGAGAATCTATTGTCTTGCTCAAAAATGAAAAAAATCTATTGCCATTATCCAAAAATTTGAAAAAAATTTTAGTCGTAGGACCAAATGCCAAAGCTACGGATGAACTTATGAGCCGCTACGGTCCTGCCAAAGCAAAAGTCATCTCTGTGTTCGATGGAATTAAAGATAAATTAGGAAAAAAATGCGAACTGAAGTATGCTCAAGGCTGTGCATTGATCGATAAGGACTGGCCCGAAAGCGAAATTTTGCCCACTGAACTGAACGAAGAAGAGAAGGCAAAAATTGCTTCCGCTGCTCAACTGGCGGCCGAGTGCGACATCGCGATTGTGGTTTTAGGCGAGACAAGACTCATCGTCGGCGAGTCGCGGTCGCGGACAAGTCTAAATTTGCCGGGCAGACAATTTGATCTGGTAAAAGCAATTCACGCAACAGGGACTCCAACGGTTGTGGTGCTTTTAAACGGCAGACCCCTCACGATAAATTGGATCGACAAAAATATTCCCGCCATCGTTGAGGCCTGGTTCCCTGGCGAGATGACGGGCAAAGCTGTCGCTGACGTGTTATTTGGCGACTACAATCCCGGGGGGAAACTGCCCATTACTTTCCCCAGAACCATCGGACAAATTCCTTTAAATTTTCCTTTTAAACCCGGATCACAAGCCGGCGTGAAAGACGGTCATAAAACAAGCCGCGTTACTGGCGTCCTCTACCCATTTGGGCATGGTTTGAGTTACACACAATTTGAATATTCAAATTTAAAAATAGAGCCCCAAAAACAAAGACCTGCCGGCGAAATTCGGGTTTGCCTCGAAATAAAAAATGCCGGTGAAAGAGAAGGCACTGAGGTCGTTCAATTGTACATCAGAGACGAAGTTAGCAGCGTCACCACATTTGTCAAAGCGCTGCGCGGATTTGAAAGAATTCATCTGCAACCCGGCAAAAAAAAGAAAGTCGAATTCGTTTTAAAACCCGAAGATTTGCAATTACTCGATCGAGATTACAAATGGGTCGTGGAGCCAGGAACCTTCAGGGTTATGATAGGAGCCTCTTCCGAAGACATCAGATTGTCCGGGGAATTCGAGATTGTAAGCGAATAATTTTCTGATTTTTTCTCATAGAAAAAGCTATTCAGAGAATTATGAAAAATTTTGTAAATACAAAACTGTCAGGGCTTCCAAATAAAAGAGAAAATTTGGAAGTCTTTCTCAGGCAAGCGATACATTTTTTATCACAAAACAAAAGAATAAAATGTTTTTTAATCCCAAGAAAAATTTTGAAAGTCAACTCAATCTGATCCTGTTGTTCGTCTCACTCTTTGCTCTGACCCTGGAAATGCCTGACAAAATATTTGCAGAAATGAGCGACCACGAATTTTTTCAATGCATCGATCAGAATTTTCCGGGATTAGAGAAAGTAAAAGAAGCCCTGGGCGCGAGTGACACGGCAACGGCAAAAATCGAGCTGCTGAAATATTATCAGCAGCCCAGAGATGTCCGCTATTTTAAACTGACAGGAAAAGGCAACAAATCCGAAGCCGATGATAATCTGAACCACTATTTCACTTTTCTCGGCATCAGAAAATACGCCGGCGCAGCGGACGGCACCATTGACTGGACAACAAAAGATGAAAAAGATCGGGAATGGCACTTTGATTTGCACCGCATGTACTGGATCGTTAATTTTGGTAAAGTGTATGCCTCCGGTCACGATGAAAAATATGCGCGCGAATGGATTGCCGAGCTGACGGACTGGGTGCGCGATAATTCACCCGGCTATCCGCGCACTCTGGATACGGGGATTCGACTCCGGGAGTGGGTGGAATCATATCAATATTTTGTCGCCCGGTACGCCTCTCCTTCAATTTCCGCAGAAGATCATCTTTTGGTATTGAAATCGCTGATTGAACAGGCGCGATTTTTGAAATTCAACTGGCGGAGCGAAGGGAACTGGGGCGCCAGCGAAACCCGTGGCCTCGGCGCCGTAGTTGTCATGTTTCCTGAGTTCAAATTTTACCCCGATGACAGCTGGGAAAGCTGGCGCGATCTGGTTCTGCAAAGATTGCAGCATCATTTGTCAAATGATTTTTACGATGACGGCGTCCAATTTGAAACCAGTCCGACCTATCATTGCATTGAATATTCGAGCCTGTTTCTCACTTACAAATTAATGAACTTGAATAATATTTCTGCTGACGCCTCCTTAACCGAGCTCTTCGTGAAGCCATTGGAATTCATCATGCACATCCACAAACCCGATGGTTTTCTACCGCAGCTTTCTGACACTGACCGTAAAAGCTATCTGGAAATGCTTCAGGAAGGCGCTGATATTTTTCAGCGGCAAGATATGTTGTACGCTGCCACAAAAGGTACGCAGGGAACGGCTCCGAAAAAAACCTTTGCTCTTTTCCCAAACGGTGGATACGCTGTTTTGCGCAGTGATTGGGGAGAAAATCAGACCAAATATGAAAACACAAAATATCTGGCGTTCGATTTTGGTTCTAACTCCCCTTGGCATGCACATTATGACATTTTAAATATCGTCATTTTTGCAAATAACGTTTCGATGATTCGAGACGCGGGACGTTACACTTACGTTTCCGGCGCATGGCGGGATTATTTTAAAGGCACCGCAGCGCACAATACCGTTGTCATCGATCACGAAAATCAATCATCGCAAGCAGTGGGAACGCTATTAGATGCGGCAACAATGCCGGGCATGGATTTTCTGGCAGCGTCACATGACGGCTACGATAATTTAACTCATGAGCGGCGCATAATTTTTATCAAACCGGATTATTGGCTGATTTCCGATTTTGTGCATGGCAGTGGCGAACATTTTTACGAATTATTCTTTCATCTGGATTCCCCCTATTTAAATTACGTAACTCTTGATCCGGTGTCAAAAGCGGCAATAACGCCCAATTTCGCTGTTGTTCCTGCGGAGACTGATCTCACAGCGGAAATCGATGCTGGTTGGGTGTCCAATGTGTACAACTTGAAGTATCCGGCGCCAGTAATTAAATATCAAAAACAAGGACCTACGCCAATTTCTTTTGAAACAGTGATATCGCCAATCGAGCGAAACAATCACATTGTCCAAGTCAGCAAAAAGCAGGTGACGGACAACGCCGGCATCTCTGTTGCCAACAGTTTTGCGCTAAAAGTTAATTTTTCTGAAAAAACCGACTGGATATTTTATTCGCAAGATAATTCAACTGCGCTTCATGCGGACAATTTTGCGTTCAAAGCCAACATCGCATTTGTCAGACGAGATGCCGACCGCGCTATCTCCAGAATTCAATTTTATCGCGGCAAACAGCTCGTTTGCGGAGACACAATTTTGGTGGACTGCAATCCTTCGCTACAAAGCCTGAACTGGTTTGATAATTGTGTCTGGGCTGAAGGCCAGGAAATAGATTATTTTAAAATCTGGGCGCCCGCCGTTTCTTTCGTGATCGTGAATGGCGACACAGTAAATTTTAGTCAACAAGGCAATTACATTACCTTTTCTTCGACAGCTATCGTTCGTAAAAATAATGCCCGATCTTCTGATCCCGCCAATTTTCAATTGGGACAATCTTACCCCAACCCTTTTAATCAAAAATTAGTCATTCCCCTTTTTTTGTCGACTCCCGAAACTGTTCAACTGGACATTTACAATTTGAATGGTCAAAAAATAAAAACTTTGCTTAATTGCGGATTAGCGTCGGGCGCGCACAAAATAATCTGGGATGGCAGCCGATCATCCGGGAAGTTAGCGAGTTCAGCGATTTATCTGATTCGTTTGAAGATTGGCGACAAAATATTTGTCAAAAGGGCTGTTTTGCTGAAATAAACTGATGAAAAAAATTCAATTTATTTTTCCGGAAAGGACAAAAAATATGAGCTTCAAAGAAAAAATTTCACGTCGCAATTTCCTTGAAAAAGCTTCCCTCATGGCTTCTTTGCCACTTTTTCCGAAATTCTCTCAAATCAATTTTCCCGTTCCGGCAAAAATTAATAATACAAAACAGCGAAATGTTTTACTGCTCATTTCCGATGACCACGGACTGGATCAATTGGGCTATTTGGGCAACAAAAGTGTGCGCACGCCAAATTTGGACAGCATGGCGGAGCAAGGAGTAACTTTCACGAATGCTTTTTGCGTAGCCGCTACTTGCAGCGCCAGCAGAGGATCCATTCTTTCGGGACTGTTCCCTCATCAAAATGGCCAGTATGGACATCAGCACAACTGGCATCATTTCAGTTATTTGCCCTATGTCAAGTCTCTGCCCTATTTGTTGAAACAAAACGGTTATCGCACGGGTCTCATCGGCAAGCTTCATGTCGCGCCGGACAAGCAACTTCCCTTCGATTTTCGCGTTACCGGCAAGCAAATCATGGGCAACAGGGATGTGAAAACCATGGCCGATAAAGCCGGAGAATTTTTTAATGGGAATCGCGAACAGCCGTTTTTCCTCCTCGTCGGCTATTCTGACCCGCATCGCTCTGCCAGCGGCTGGAGCAAAATGAAAAACGTGGAAAATTTTTCCGGGTTTGGAAATGAGAAAAAATATCCTGGAATTGCCACGCAAAAATTTAGCCCGGATCGTGTTCATGTTCCTGATTTTCTCCCGGACATTCCTGAAACCAGAGGAGAGCTTGCGGATCAGTATCAAGCAATCCAACGGCTGGATCTGGGAATAGGAATGATTTTGAATGAACTCAAAAAATCGGGCAGGTTTGAGGACACGCTCGTCATTTATCTCAGCGACAACGGCATTCCCTTTCCCGGCGCCAAAACAACTCTTTACGATTCCGGCGTTCGCCTCCCCATGATTGTCATGTCTCCGACCTTATCCAAAAGAAATTTTATCAACCAAGCTCTTGTCAGCTACGTCGACCTCGTGCCAACCATTCTCGAATGGACACAATCGCCAGTGCCCAAGTACTCCTTGCCCGGCAAGTCATTTTTATCGATTCTAAATGAAAAGCAGCCAAAAGGATGGGATGAAGTCTATTTTTCGCATATTTTCCATGAAATTACCATGTACTACCCGATGCGGGGCGTCAGAACCAGACGCTTCAAATATATCAAAAATCTCTTTCCGGAACTGGAATTTCCCTTTGCCACGGATTTGTTCATTAGCAAGACCTGGCAGGGGATCTTAAAACGAAGTTCAGCAATGATGGGGAAAAGAAAAGTGAGCAACTATCTGCACAGGCCTGCGGAAGAACTTTACGATCTGGAAAATGATCCGGCGGAATCAATAAATCTGGCGCAAAATCCGGCTTATGCCGGAATTTTAGAAAAAATGCGAACCAAAGTGCAAAAAATGCGGGAACAAACCGACGATCACTGGCTAATAAATGACAATTATCGGGCGAATAAATTGCTTTATGAAAAAATTAAAGACCTTGATTAAATGATTTGAGGCTGAAAAGCGCAATGAATTAACCGCTAATACGCAAGGGTTTTTATTCGGGACTCAAGGCAGTTTGTTTTTCCGTCCCAATTTTCGGTCTTCGAATTCCGGAGATTTCGCGGCAAAAATCAATTGAAAATTTTTCCCTATCAGAGAGGCTCTGCCATGAAACAAAAATTGAATTTTCGAATCATCCTTCTGCTGCTGATTTTTCTGCCATTGTCTGCTTTCGCGAAGGACATTAAAATTGATTTTTCCCAGGGCATTTTCACCATTGAAAACAAATTCGCCTGTCGTCAATTCAAATACGAAAGCAAATCCGGTATTTACTATTTTTATCCTCAAGCATGGCGTCTGAAAAATGGGCAGCGAAATTATCTCGCTGCCGCACAAAAAATGTGGTTTACATTCATCGTAAATGATCGGGAAATCAGAAGCCAGGATGGCGGTTGGAAATTTGAAAACTATCATGTGCGCCAGTTGCAAAACGGCGGCAAAGAAGTAACTATCACGCTCCAAGGTCAACAAAAACGTTCCGCGATTCACGGCATGATGAAATTGATTTACCGCTGTCAGGTATTTTCTGATTCACCGATTTTTCGCGAGCAGCTTGAAATTATCAGCCAAAAAAATAAAACTATTTTCTTGTCCAAAAAAGACGGGCGCTGTCGATTTATTTTTCCGGAATATCAGTGGAAAAATTTTGACCGGGATTCATTGCAGGTCAGAGAAATTCAACTGGCTAACTGGGAAGGCGAAGTGCTGGATAGTTTGAACTGGAAACTGCGGCCCAACTATCGACTGCGACTGGGCGGTGGCAGCAGCGGCCGCAATCTGTCGCAAAACCACATGTATCATCCCAGAAGAATTGATTTTGCGCCGAATTCTTTTTCCGAACTCAAAATACTCAAGGGGCCTATTGCTCTGCTTTGGGATGCAAAAAACAATAGACAAATCATTTTTTCCTACGAACACGGCTCGATGGATAATGACCCGGCACAACAATACCTGGGCATTTCTACTGAATTTGGCAAAGACAGCACTGTTTCCATAAAATTAGAAGCACTGAAAGGTGTCTATTATTCTCACCAATCAATCACAAAAAGCTCTCCTTTTAAATCCGTCTGGTGTGAAGTTGGCTTTTTTCAGGGGAATGATTTTCAACGCGGGGAAAAAGAAATCTTTAATTTTATTTACCACGATTTAAGCGAACATCTTGCCTCGCGCAAAGCGACCATTTACTACAACACCTGGGGCATGCAGCGCGATGAACAAAAAGAAAAAAAGATCAAGCCGCAACTTGTCCTCACTGAGAAACGGGTTCTAAAGGAAATTGATTATGCTCACGAATTGGGCGCAGATGTGTTTGTCATTGATGATGGCTGGCAAAATTATTTCGGCGATTGGCAGCCGGTGAAAGACCGTTTTCCCGACGGTTTTCAAAAAATAAAAGCGCGGTTGGACAGTCTGGGCATGCGGCTGGGGCTTTGGTTTGCGATAGCGGGTGTCGATAGCCATAGTCAGGTTTATGCCGAACATCCGGAATGGCTGGGGCGCAATGCGGACGGCTCCGAAGTGATTGGCCGCTGGAGAAAACCTGTGGGGTGTTTTGCCAGCGAATTTAAAAATTATTTAATTGAGATGTTCAAACACTGGATCGATCAGGGAGTGACTTACTTCAAATGGGACGGATTAGATGCCCTCTCCTGCTACAGTCCCGCTCATTGGCACGGAGATGAAAATGTGCCAGATCAGGATCGCGCTGACAATTCAGCTTTTCGACTTATTCTTGAAGTTACGGATATCGCGCGCCAAATCACAGAATACAACCCGCAGGTCATTATTGTTCTCGACGTCACGGAAAAAAATCGCCCGGTAGGACTGGCATTTTTGAGCGAAGCTAAATTTTTCTGGATAAATAACGGCGCAACCTGGTATGATGATTTAAGTTATTATCGTGCTAAATCAATTCGATCGGTGGCAAATATTTTCAATCAAATCATTCCTACAGTGCTGCAAACTTCGGCTAATTATCCGCACCAATCGCCGCTTTACGGCGCCCAAATGTACAATGTGCACACAACTTTCCTGGGCGGCAACGGCTTTTGGGGCGATCTTTCCGAAATGCGTCCCCAACAAAGAAAAGAAGTGGGAGAATTAGTTAACACCTACAAAAAAGTCGCCAACACAACAGTTTCCGTGCAACCACGAGTCACCGGCGAAATCGGCTCCTCGCCGGAAATTTACGAAATCATCGACACAGAAAAAGCTGAAGGCATGGTAATCGGCTTCAGCGGCAGCGCCATGAAAATCACCTATCGAACTCGACCGGTCAATCGAGAAAATTTTTTGGCGGTTCTGCGGCAGGCTTATTCATTAAATGAAAACGGAAGTTTGCAATTGCCGCTTTTATTTCCCCAGGCAGATGCGGTTTGCAGCGCTTTTATTCTTTCTCAAAAACACTCGGGATTTTGCATTGAAAGTTCCACCTGCTGGCTCAAAGATGTGAATATTCCTGGCGACAAAAAATTAATCTACGTCAATGGCGCACCTGGCAGGCAAGAGATTGTCTGGCGAGACAAAAAAATAAATCCTCTTGTAAAAACAGCCAACGGGAAAACGATAGAATTTAAGATCGTCGCGCAAGGCAAGAGCAAAAAGCTGGTTGTTGCCACTCCTGAAGCTGGCACCAAAGTCGTTGTTTACTTTGAGTGAGAATGGGAGCTTCTTTATTGTGCGGCCAATAAGCGTCGACAAGTTCCCATTTTCATTTCATCCGCAGAACCAAAATGCCTCTTTTGTTTCCTTTTTTTTTAAGCGATTCAGGACCGAGATTTTTATGCGTGTCGAAGTAACAACAATTTTTTTGCTGAAAAATTTTCTTTACTGATGGAATATCGGTTTTTTTTTGCCCTTTGAGTCTCGGAGACTTCGAGGCCGAATAATTATACCATCTTAACTTTGTTCTGGCATAATTGTAATAATTAAAGGCAGTATTGGAAACCACAAATGATAAAAAATGTCATATAGAAACCAAAGTGATATTAGCTCAAATTTTTATTGTGCACAAGAACGCCGTAGGCGCTCAAGTTTTGTAGAAAAATATGAAAATCCAACCCCGCAGTGGTTGAACATCATTGTCCTATAAAATATGTTGCTCGATAGCCGTGATAATTTTTTTGTTGAACTCCTTCGGAGTTCGTCATTTGTACTACAATCGTTGTCTGCTACAAATGTTAATCCGCCTGCGGCGGATTTTTTCATTTTATCTTAGCACAATAGCGATAATTAAAAGCGGCTTTGAAAATTACAAGTCATAGAAAAATGTCATTTCAAGGTTTGAAAGATATTACCTCCAGGTTATCTTTGAAAAAAATTCAAAAAATCTCTTGCATTTCAAAAAAAAATTTCTTATATTTAACCAATCAGTTAAACTAAAGGGTTAACCCAGATGATTAAATCAAGCGATGAAACTGAAAATAAAATCAAGGCCGCGGCGCGGGAAATTTTTCTTGAAAAGGGAAAAGACGGCGCGCGCATGCGGGCCATCGCTGAAAGGGCCGGCGTGAACAAAGCGTTGGTGCATTACTATTTCCGTTCCAAAGAGAAACTCTATCTCGCAGTGCTCAAGGATATTCTGAAAGAAGTCATCGCCAGACTGGTGAATATCCCCGAAGATATTCCATTTCGAGAATTTCTGGAGCAATTTATTTCAAGTCATATCGACTTTCTCAACCAGCACAAAAAATTGTTGAATTTCATCCTCTGGGAATTGCGCGAGAAGAAAGACGCAATGCAGGATTTCGTGGAGGATGTGGTCGGAAATTTTGAATCCGTACCGCGCGAAGTCTTTTTAAAGCGAATCCACAATGCAATTCAAAATAAGGAAATCAAGCCGATTAATCCGCTTCATTTTATGCTTAATCTGGTGAGTCTGGATATTTTCCCTTTCGTGGCATCGCCGATCATTACTTCGATTTTTGAACTGTCCGAAGATGAATTGGCTACCATTTTAAATGAACGCAAACAAGAAATTTTTCGATTAGTGTGGAATGATATTAACAACGAATAATGAAAAGGAATTTCAGCAATGAAAAAATCACTGTTTTTGCTCGGGTTGACTTTGCTATTCGGTCATGCCGCTCTTGCGCAGCGCCCTGTCGCTATTTCCGTAGATTCACTGGTGCAAGCGGCGCTGGCAATTGATGAGCAGCAGCAAATTCTGGCGTTTGAAAAAGAAAAAATTTCTCTGGACAAGCGCAAACTCAATTCGACTTATTTGCCGGAACTCAATCTTAACGGCGTTTACAATCACCAGTCCGAAGTCGCCCAGCTCTCGCTACCCTTTCTGCCGGTGCCGGGGGGGAGCATCCAAGCCGGCGTTTACGATCAGTACGATTTTTCCGTGCAGATGAAAGCGCTTTTGTTCGACGGATTTTCGCGTGTCCACCGGCGGCATCTGCTGAACACTTCGCTGGAGGAACAGAACTATCGACGGCAATATCGCAAAAAAGAAATTCAATTTCAAGTCTATTCGCAGGCGTACCAGTACCTCTATCGCGCGCAGACATTGCAGGCGCTGAATAACAGCATGGCGCGACTCGCTTTGCAGCAACAGCGCGTACACGCTCTTTTTGAGCAGGGATTTGCCTCGTCTATCGACACGCTGGACATCTCCAGCCGGATGAATGATATCAGGCTGCAAAAAATTTCACTGCAAAGTTCAATCAGACAAACCCTGCACGATTTGGAGCTTTTGAGCGGCGTTTCCGAAATCGATTCGGTAATTATCAGTCCGCAAGCAACAGAATTCAGTCTGCCCCACGCTAATGATATTTTTTCCAAACTGGGAAACAATTTTGACCTGCAGACACTGAATTTCCAGTCGCAAAAGCTCGATTATCTCAAAAAGCAGCAATACTCAAATTATCTCCCCAAAATGTATCTGGCGTTTGCCTACCATTATGGCAAACCCGGCGTCAATTTCTTCGACGACAAATGGATGGATTACTGGACTGTCGGCGTACAATTTAGCTGGAACATCTGGCGTTGGGGACGAGATCGCGCGTCGGTGCAGCAGCAAGATTATTCGCTGCGACAGGTCTCGCTGCAAAAACAGTTGCTTCATCGCGCTACTGAAACAAAAGCAAAAAAATACTTGCAACAGCTCAGAGAATTTTCCGAACAACAAAAATTATTGGAAACAATGATCCTTGAAAAGCAAGAAAAATACGACTTGATCAAGCAGCGCTGGGAACAGGGACAGCAAACCACGCTGGATGTTCTGCAGGCGGAAAGAGAATTGACAGACACAGAAATGAAAAAAAGCCTGGTGCAAATTCAGGGAAAGATGATTTATTTGTTATTAAATAAAGAAGTTGGGTTTAGTTTTTTTCGAAGTTTGTAGTTTCAGAATTTTTATAAATGTGGCCAATGACAAAATGATACGCGTGCAAATTTTGAAAAGTTTTACAGAGAACTGGAAGGTAAGTTCAAAAATAATTTTTGGATAAAAAACTCAAAACTCGAAACACAAAGCCCGAAACACTAACAACCCGAAACCAAAAACACTGGAGGTCCGGGATGAAACGGATTATTTTTTTGTTGACTTTAGTAGTGATGATAGCGCTGCTCGCCAACTGTAGCGGCGACAAATCAAAATCGGCTTACACCGGCATTGTGGAAGGAAAAATTTACTCACTCAGTTCACCCATCAGCGACGAGATTATCTATCTTCCCTTTAATGAAGGAAATGAAGTAAAAGCCGGCGAACTGGTCGCTTTAATCGATACGACTAGCATCGCGCTGCAGCTCAAACAAGCGGCAGCCATGCTTGCGGAGATAAAATTGCAACAGCAAAACGGCGACTTGCAGCTTGAACAAGCGAGAACTTCCTACAACTACTTTCTCGATAAATACAAAAAAAACATTGAATTATCAAAGTCAAAAGCAATTCCGACGCAGACGCTGGCAGACATCAAATTGCAATTGACGGTGAATAAAAGTAAATTGGAAATGGCGGGATTGAATAAAAAAATTCTCACAGAAAAATTTGATGCGACAAGCTACCAGTTACAATTGTTGCAGGAAAAGCTAAAAAAAGCGCACCTGCGGACGCCGGTTCAGGGAGTCATCGATAAAATTTATTACAATGAGGGCGAGACGCCGCCACCATTTTCCACCATCTCCGACATCATCAATCTGAATGACGTCTGGTGTTACCTTTACGTTTCCGAAGTCGATCTGGCGAACATTCAAATCGGCAAACAAGTCACTGTTCGCGTTGACGGGTTGAAGGAGCCACTCTCAGGGACAATCAATTACATCAATCAACAGGCAGAATTCACGCCCAAAACAATTCTCACGCCGGACAACCGCAAGGCACTGGTTTTTGGTGTCAAAGTGTCCATCGAAAACAAAAATCACGTTTTGAAGCCGGGCATGGCTGTTGAAGTGGAGTTATAAAGGAACATTCAATGTCTGAAAAAATAGTTAATCTGGAAAATATTTCCAAAAAATATGACAATGTCGTGGCTCTCGATCATGTTTCTGTTTCCATTCCGGCGGCTGCAATCATCGGCTTCATTGGAGCGGACGGCGCCGGAAAATCCACGCTGATGAAAATCATTCTCACGCTCGAGACAGCAGATAACGGCAGCGGAACAGTTTTGGGTAGTTCAATTGAAACCGAAAAACGCGCCATTCGACGCCACATTGGTTATATGCCGGAAATTTTTTCCCTGTACACAGATTTAAGCGTCGAAGAAAATTTGAAATTTTTCTTCCAAATTTACAAAATTCCCAAATCCCAGTATAATGAAAAAATGGAAATGCTTTACGGATTTAATCGCCTGGAGAATTTCAAAAGCACACTGGCAGGTCATCTTTCCGGCGGGATGAAACAAAAATTAGCTCTGTCGTGCGCGCTGATGCACGATCCAAAAATTCTCGTTTTGGACGAACCAACCACCGGTGTGGATCCGGTGTCGCGCGCAGAATTCTGGAAAATGTTGAATCAATTGAAATCCGAGGGCAAAACCATTCTCATTTCCACGCCCTATCTGGACGAAGCCATGCAATGCGATTATATTTATCTTTTTCATCAGGGCAAAATTTTAAAGCAGGGACTGCCGGCACAAATCATTTCCGACTATGAAATCCCGTTCTATCAAATTGAGACGCGCGATCCGATTCCGGCGATGAAAAAATTACAGCGTTCTCAAATCACGGCACGATTTTACCTGATTGGCGACACGATTCACTGCGCCATGCGCACAAAAGCGGAACCATCTTTGCAAGGAATCAAAAAAATCGCCGGTGATGAAATTTCGATTAAAAAAATCCCCCCCACGCTGGAAGACATTTTCCTCGATTTATTAGAACGATCCGGAGAAATAAATGATGTCAAATAATGCACTGACGATTCAAAATCTGACAAAAAAATTCGGCAATTTCACGGCTGTAGATAATATTTCCCTGACTGTAAAAAAGGGAGAAGTTTTCGGTTTTTTAGGCGCCAATGGTGCCGGGAAAACAACAACGATCCGCATGGTTTGCGCTCTGCTGGAACCCACATCCGGTGAAATCGAACTTGACGGGCTTTCTGTACTGCGCCAGCCTGAAGAGGTGAAAATGCGCATCGGCTACATGTCACAAAAATTTTCTCTGTATCAGGATTTGACTCCTTTTGAAAACATGGAGTTTTTCAGTGAAATTTACAATGTTGCACCGGAAAAATTAGCCGAAGAAAAAGAGAATTTATCAGCGGAACTGAAATTAAATAATCTGGATAACATTTTGACCAAAGAATTGCCGCTGGGATACAAACAACGGTTGGCGCTGCGCACGACACTGATTCACGATCCGCCCATCTTATTTTTGGATGAAGCCACTTCCGGCGTTGATCCGGTGGGGCGCAGACAATTTTGGGATCAAATATACGAACTGAGCGCCGCCGGGAAAACGGTCTTCGTCACCACCCATTACATGGACGAAGCCGAATATTGCCACCGACTTTCCATTATGGATAAAGGAAAAATTGTCCAGACCGGCACCCCGGCGGAATTGAAAGATAAATTTAACGTTTCCAGTATGCAGGACGTATTTCTTCAGGCAATTCAATATTAGAGGAAAACAATGGCTCTGTTAGGAATTATCACCAAAGAATTTTATCACATCATGCGGGATTTCCGCACGCTGATCATTTTATTTCTCATGCCGCTGCTGCAGATGATCATGTTTGGTTATGCGTTGAATCTTGAAATTCAACAAGTGAGGATCACAATTGACGATCATGACCATTCCGAGTATTCGCGACAGTTGATTCGTGCATTTCAGGGATCGAATTTTTTTAAAATTATCAACGATGATGACCAGGATCTGGAAGTGCAATTTTTCAAACGGGCAATTCGCGGTCATCTGACCATACCCGATGGTTTCGCAAAAAGCATGAACGAAAACCAGCCCACGCAGGTCGATTTCATGATTGACGCGTCCAACAGTAATGATGCAATTTTAATCGAGCAGTACGCCATGCAAACATTGCTTCATTTCAAAGAACTCATTGGCGTGAAACAGTACGTACCCGTGGAAATCAATCAGGTCTTTCGCTTCAATCCGGAGCTCAAAAGTACCTATTTCATGGTGCCGGGTTTGCTGGCGTTGCTGATGATAATGATCACGACAATGTTGACCAGCATCACGCTGGTACGGGAAAAAGAAATGGGAACCATGACACTGCTGAAAATTTCGCCTTTGCACTCTTTTGAAATCATCATCGGCAAAGTTGTCCCTTACCTGCTACTCTCGGTGTTGGTGGGGACCATCATCATTCTGGTTGGCGTGCTTTTATTTCAAGTACCGGTGCGCGGGAGCATTTTGCTGCTCTACTTTTTTCTATTTCTGTACTGCCTCACCGGATTAAGCTTCGGCATGATGATTTCCTCGCTGGCAAAAACGCAGCAGGTTGCCATGCTGTTCGCCTTGATGAGTACGATCTTACCGACGTTGATTCTGGCGGGCTTCATCTTTCCGTTGGCGTCGATGCCAAAACTTTTGCAGTACATCAGCTACATCATCCCGGCGCGATATTTTCTCGTCATCGTGCGGGGGATTATGTTGAAAGACAATACGTTCATCGAACTTTTGAAGCCTTCGCTGGCTCTCATTGGTTTCAGTTCAATTTTCATCATCGTTTCCACCAAGAAATTCAAAACTTATCTGGAGCAATAAATGAAACAATTACTGGCAGTGATGAAAAAAGAAATTCGCCACCTGCGGCGAGATCCATTCATGTTGCGCATGTTGCTCATCTCTCCGATTTTGCAATTGCTCATCTTGGGTTACGCGGTAACTTTTGAGACCAAGCATGTGGCGATTGAAATGTGCGATATGGACAAATCCAGTTATTCCCGGCATTTCATCCAAAAAATAATGACCAATGACCGATTTGACTTTGTCGGTTACACCGACGATGTGAATCAATTGGATCGCGACATTAAACAATGGAAAACAAAAATCGGCCTCTACTTTCCGCCGGATTTCTCCGAAAAATTGATTCGCAACGGACAGGCATCGGTGCTGGCGTACCTCGACGCCATCGACGGCAATCAGGCGATGACCGCTTTCGGCTACTTACAAAAAATCGCGCTGGAACAATCAGTGCAACTCATTCCCAAATCGGTTTTGCTGCAGCACATCAAAAAGGACAGAATCGTCTCGCTGAACACGCATTTTCTGTTCAACCCGGATCTGAAAAATGACGCTTACATGGTCCCCGGCGTCGTGGTGATGCTGCTGACCATTGTCACCTCTTTCATGGGTGCGCTCACTCTGGTGAAAGAAAAAGAAATCGGCACACTGGAACATATCATGGTCACGCCCATCAAAAAATTCCACCTCATCGCCGGGAAACTGCTACCCTATCTCGTTTATGCCTTCATTCAATTGGCGGTCATCATTAAATTGGCGCAGATAATTTTCTCCATCGGTTTCGCCGGATCCTACTGGACACTTTACTTCATCGCTGCCCTGTTTTTGTTCACGACAATCGGCATTGGGCTCATTGTGTCCACCCTCTCCCAGACACAGCAGCAGGCGCTTTTTTTGAGCTGGTTTTTCATGGTTTTCTCTTCCATGCTCAGCGGCTTTTTTATTCCCATTCCCAACATGCCGCAGTGGCTACAAATTGTCACCTATCTCAATCCCATGCGCTACATGATGACCAGTATGCGCGAGCTATTTCTGAAAGGCACGCCGCTGCGCTACCTGCTCGATCAGGTCATTCCGCTCGCTCTGCTCGGCACGTCGTTATTTGTGATGAGTATTTTTAAATTTCAGAAGAAATTGAAATAAGAAAAAATATCCCGGGTATTTAAGTGTTAAATTGCACCCCAATCAAAGCCAATTTTTCATATTTTTTCAAAATATTTCTTTGCTTCAATCCGTAACTTTTTATTGTATTTTGA
>JAADFU010000205.1 GCA_013152715.1 Calditrichota bacterium | reverse complement strand
ACCTAATTCTTGCAATATGCTATTTCAAAACTTTTGCCACTGTAGCGCCGATTTCAGCCGGGCTTTCACTGACGTGCACGCCGCAAGATTTCAGCGCAGCGATTTTTTCCGCGGCGGTTCCTTTGCCGCCGGCGATGATGGCTCCGGCGTGTCCCATTCTTCGTCCCGGAGGCGCAGTCTGACCGGCAATAAAACTAACCACAGGCTTGGTCATGTGATTTTTTATGAACTCGCCCGCCTCCTCCTCGGCAGAGCCGCCTATTTCACCGATCATAGCTTCCGTATCCGGATCTTGTTCGAATAATTTCAAAGCATCGACAAAATTAGTGCCAATAATCGGATCGCCGCCAATACCGATGCAGGTGGATTGTCCGATTCCCAGTTCAGTCAATTGATGCACAGCTTCGTAAGTCAAGGTTCCACTGCGCGAAACAACGCCCACTTTGCCGGGCTTGTGAATGAATCCGGGCATAATGCCGACTTTTGCCTTTCCCGGAGAAATAATTCCCGGACAGTTGGGACCGATGAGCCTCGTGGAACGATGTTTCAGATATTCGTACACTTTGACCATGTCAAGCGTGGGAATGCCTTCGGCAATACAAACCACCAAATCGACTCCCGAACCGGCAGACTCAATTATCGCGTCCGCCGCGAAAGCCGGGGGGACGAAAACCACGGCTGCATCAGCGCCGGTTTCTTTGACTGCTTCTTCCACGGTATTGAAAACAGGAATTTTGTCATCAAATTTTTGTCCGCCTTTGCCAGGCGTCACTCCGGCGACCACATTGGTGCCGTATTCGATCATCTGGCGGGTATGAAAAGAACCTTCGCCTCCTGTAATTCCTTGCACAACCAGACGTGTTTTTTCATCTATTAAAATACTCAAGGTTTTTACCTCCGAATTTTATGTCTGTTAATTTTGTTTTTTACCATAGATTGTCTATCAAAAATCAGGCTCGACAAGCATCCCCCTAAATCCCCTGCGCCAGAAGCGCATCTTCGTCTTCAAAGGGGGACTTTCTTGTTATCCCCCCTTTGAAGGGGGGTAAGGGGGGATGTACAAAACGTATTTCACTAAATAACATTTTCCAATCATCAACAAGCAAATCTACTGCATAATTGCCGACAATAACACCCTTGTATTTCACATCTACTGTCGGTTCTAATTCTACTGTATGACCTCTCTGCACCAACTCAACCTGCAAAGCCCGTTGATATACTTTTTCTAAAAAACCGTATCCAAGTATATTATGGACTTCAAATGCAGCACCAATAATATCCTGTGTTATGTCTTGATATTTTAAACCCATATCTGTGTCTATCCGTGTCAATCAGTGGCTAACTTAAATCACTTAGCCAGCGCTTCGACCACTCGCTGCGCTGCTTGCTCAAACGAATTCGCAACCAAAAATTTCAACCCGGAATTGTCCAGAATTTCCGCTGCTTCTTCGGCATTGGTTCCTGCGAGACGCACGATCATCGGCACTTTCACGCCGATTTTTCTGGCCGCTTCCACAACGCCGTTTGCCACGCGGTCGCAGCGGACAATGCCGCCGAAAATATTGATCAATACTGCTTTTACATTAGGATCGCTGAGGATAATTTCAAAGCCGTGTTCCACGGTTTCCGCATTAGCGCCGCCGCCCACGTCGAGAAAATTTGCCGGTTCGCCGCCTGCTAATTTGATCAAGTCCATTGTTGCCATTGCCAGACCTGCGCCATTGACCATGCAACCGACATCGCCGTCCAATTTAATGTAATTCAAATTATATTTGGAGGCTTCAACTTCCAGCGGTTCTTCTTCATCCAGATCGCGCAGTTCCAGGATGTCCGGATGGCGATAGAGCGCATTATCGTCGATGTTGATTTTCGCGTCCAGAGCCAGGACTCTGCCGTCGCGAGTGACGACGAGAGGATTGATTTCTGCCAGAGAGGCATCCACAGCCATGCAGGCATTGTACAAAGCTTTCAAAAATTTCACACCATTCTTAAATTGATCGCCGGAAAGCCCCAGACCGAATGCCAGTTTTCGCGCCTGATACGGCTGAAAACCGATTGCCGGGTCGATCCATTCTTTCAGGATTTTCTCCGGTGTTTCCGCAGCTACTTTTTCAATTTCCACGCCGCCCTCAGTGCTCACCATGTACACTAATTGAGATTTGGCGCGGTCGAGCACGATTCCGGCGTAAAGTTCGCGTTCAATGTCCAGCCCCTGTTCCACTAAAACGCGTCGCACTAATTTCCCCTCCGGCCCTGTCTGGTGCGTTACCAGCGTCATGCCGATCATATCGCGGGCTAATTTTTCCGCTTCTTCCGCATTTTTTGCCAATTTCACGCCACCGCCTTTGCCGCGACCGCCGGCGTGAATTTGTGCTTTCACAACAACAGTTCCGCCGCCAAGTTCTTCTGCAACCCGACGCGCTTCCTCCGGCGTAAACGCCACCCGCCCGTCAGGTACAGCGACTTTAAATTTCCGTAAAATTTCTTTGGCTTGATATTCGTGTATTTTCATTACTCCTCCTACTTTGGTAAATTTATTTTGTGTTACCCTACGTGTCCTGTTACCCTTTCAAAGATTCAAAACTTTTGAGAGGGTATGGGGCGAGAGAACATTAGTTTCTCGTTTAGAGTAGCGAGTCTCGAGTTTTATTTGTCCAAATTGAGCGATTTTAAACTATGAACTTTGAACAAAGAACTATTAATTTTTCAAGCAACAATCCTCGTCCCTGTTTTTCCCTCCAAAGCATCGGTCAAACGTTCCGTCGAAGTGATAATGCAAACCTCGCCACCCTGCTCGATAAAATGAATCGCTGATTCAATCTTGGGCCCCATGCTACCTTTGGGGAATTGGCCTTCTGCGAGATATTTTTTGGCTTCCACCACAGTTAGTTGATCCAAATCGACCTGATCCGGTTTCCGATAATTGAGCGCTACTTTGTCCACGGCGGTCAAAATGTACAACTCCTGTGCCCCGATATCCCGCGCCAGAATTGCCGAAGCCCGGTCTTTGTCAATCACGCCGTCCACGCCTTCGTAAGTTCCGTCTTCTTCGACGTACACCGGCGCGCCGCCGCCGCCAACGGCGATCACAATCACGTCCTGATCAACCAATTTTTTTATCACATTTTTTTCCACAATTTCCAGCGGAATCGGTGACGGTACCACGCGGCGATAACCTCTTCCGGAGTCGTATTTCATGATCCAATTGCGCTCTTGCTGCAATTTTTTCACATCTTCTTCTTTGTAAAAAGGACCGACAAATTTCGTCGGGTTCAAAATGGATGGATCATTTTTATCAACAACCGCTTGGGAGACAATAGTTGCTACTTCCCGTTCAATTTTGTGACGAATTAATTTATTTTGCAGCGATTGGGCAATCATGTAACCCATACCGCCCATTAAGTCAGCGACCATGATGCCCAGCGGAATCGGCGGCACCAGATTTCTGGTCTCCTCGACGCGAATCAGATAATTTCCCACTTGCGGGCCATTGCCATGAGTGATCGCCAGGCGATAGCCGCGTTTAATTAAATCCAAAATACCGACCAGACTGCGGCGCGTGTTGGCAAATTGCTGGAAAATGTATCCTTCTTCAAATTCTCTGGTAATCGCATTCCCGCCAAGCGCGACAACCGCAGTTTTTTTTTCAGCCATAACTGCCTTCTATTGCTAAATTCCGGATTTACATTTTTAACAAAATAAGAGAAAGAAAAATCCCGAAGCCTGAATAGTCGGACTCCGGGATTTTGTATTCATTTATTTAAACCTGGCAAGGACATCTTTTAAATCAGGTTTGCCTATCTCCTGCAGGTCGTACATGACGCGAATCGCAGGTTTGTCAATTTTAATCACCCGGCGCAAATCAATGGGAGTACCGATAACGACGACGTCGCAGTCAACAGCATTTACTGTCTTTTCCAGATCTTTCACTTGCTGATCGCCGTAGCCCATCGCTGGCAGCAGCATGCCGATTTCCGGATATTTTTCGTAAGTTTCGGCAATTTTGCCCACGACCCAAGGTCTGGGATCGACCAGTTCGGCTGCGCCGAATTTTTCCGCAGCAACAACGCCGGCGCCGTAGGTCATTTCGCCGTGTGTCAAAGTGGGACCGTCTTCGATAACCAGCGCCCGTTTTCCGCGAATCAAATCCGGATTTTCCACCACCAGCGGTGAAGCGCCATCGATGACGACGGCATCGGGATTCGTTTCGCGGATATTTTCGCGCAAGTATTCCACATCTTCGTAATCCGCAGTGTCGATTTTATTGATCACAATTACATCCGCCATGCGCAAATTTGTTTCGCCCGGGTAGTAAGCGAGCTCATGTCCCGCGCGATGGGGGTCAGTGACCACAATATTCAAATCTGGTTTGTAAAAAGGCGTATCGTTATTTCCGCCGTCCCAGAGGATGATGTCCGCTTCTTTTTCCGCTTCTTCCAAAATTGCGCCGTAATCCACGCCAGCGTAAACGATCACGCCGCGGTCAATATGCGGTTCGTATTCTTCGCGTTCTTCAATAGTACATTTGTATTTGTCCATGTCCTCATAGGTAGCGAAACGCTGCACTTTTTGCGCCGCCAGATCGCCGTAAGGCATGGGATGGCGAATGGCAACGACTTTTTTGCCCCAGGAACGCAGTATTTCGCTTACGCGGCGCGTGGTCTGACTTTTGCCGCAGCCGGTGCGAATGGCACAAATGGAAATCACCGGCACTTTGCTCTTGATCATTGTACTTTCCGTGCCCATTAAAATAAAATCTGCTCCGGCGGCATTCACCAGTGCGGCTTTGTGCATCACATATTCGTGCGGCACATCGCTGTACGCAAAAACAACTCCGTCCGCTTTGTACTCTTTGATTAATTCCGCCAATTTTTCTTCGGGATGAATCGGAATTCCCTCCGGATAAAGTTTTCCGGCAAGTTCTGCGGGATAGACTCGCCCTTCAATGTCAGGAATTTGTGTTGCCGTAAAAGCAACAACTTCAAATTCCTCATTATCACGATAACGTAAATTGAAATTATGGAAATCACGTCCTGCAGCGCCCATAATGAGTATTCTTTTGCGATTCATAGAACCTCCAGGTATTTTTTCAAGGTTATTTTTTTGATTAAATAGTACTACTCAGTCAAATTAAGAATTTCGATAATTTTTTATAGTATTCATCCGCTCAAACATCCCCTAAATCCCCTGCGCCAGAGGCGCATCTTCGTCTTCAAAGGGAGACTTATTTGGTTCCCCCCCCTTTGAAGGGGGGCAGGGGGGATGTAATAAAGCTTAATTCTCCGACTCTGCCCCCTAACTATCAAACATCCGATGCCACACAAACGTCAGCGTTCTTTTAATCGGTATGAAATAATCCTTTTTGATCATGACACAGCCACATTCGTTAAATATTCCGTTAGTTTATTTTTAACTTCGCTCACCTCGTTCGATTGAAAAAGTTGAGCGCGAATTTGTGCGCATCCCGGAAGTCCTTTGACGTACCAGCTCAAATGTTTTCTCATTTCAAACAGCGCCTTTTTATTATCTCCTTGAAGCCGATCGTCAAGATGTTGCAATATCACTTCCAGCCGCTGCTTCGGCGTCGGGGACAGCAGATGTTTTCCTGTTTCCAGAAAATAATTAGCCTGTTGAAAAATCCAGGGATTTCCCAGCGCGCCTCTGCCGATCATCACCAAATCACAGCCGGTTTCGTCGAGCATTTTTTTGACATCGTCAGCGCTGGTGACATCGCCGTTGCCGATTACCGGAATGGAAATTTTCCTTTTGATTTCAGCGATGATTTCCCAATCTGCCTGTCCGCGAAACATTTCCGTTTGCGTGCGTCCGTGAACAGTGACCGCTGCGACGCCTGACTGTTCAAGTTCACGAGCGACGTCCAGGGCGTTCTCGTTTTTTTTATTCCAACCCTTGCGAATCTTCGCCGTCACCGGCACGGCTGAAGCCTTCACTACGGCGCGCGCGATTTTTCCCACTAATTTCACATCATTGAGCAACGCCGCGCCGGCGCCGCGTTTCACTACTTTTTTCACCGGGCAGCCGAAATTCAAATCAATGAAATCCGGCTGTAACTTAGCGGCAATTTGTGCGGCGCGAGCCATTATCTCCGCCTCTGATCCGAATAGCTGAAAACCAATCGGTCGCTCTTCCGGTCTAAAATCCATGTATGCCCTGGTTTTTTGACTATCTCGCGCCAATCCGTCGGCGCTGATCATCTCAGTGAATACCAGCGCTGCGCCTAATTGCCGACAAATCAGCCGAAACGACGAGTCTGTCACTCCCGCCAGAGGGGCGAGCGCGACTTTTCCTTCTATGCGGACCTTTCCTAAAATCATGAGCCGAAAGATAATAACTTCCATGTAAATTTGCAAGCGGTTTTTGAACTGGGAACATTTTTTTAACCTGATTCGTGAAAATGAGTTCCGAGCGAAAAAAACGATTCGTTCGCAAATGTTAAAATAACTTTTTGCGGGAGTTTGTGCTTGACTTTTATGGGTGATATAATTATATTTGTTGGCTATCACGAGCAGCCTTTGTTTTGAATTCTGTTACATGCAAAGCAAGTCAGGAGAATAAATTGAAAACCAATCGCGTGGCATTGTCGATCCGCTTTTTTTTGATATTGGCGTTGTTTAGCAGCGTGCTGTTGGCGCAGCAAACTACTACGGGAACAACCAACCAAAAAACTTTTTTCCCCAATACTCAACAAAGCAAACAGCCGCAATTAAAGGAGCCGCTCAAGCCAAACCAATTGCTCTATCCTCTGGCTTCGTTTGAAGAAGTTGCTCTGGAAAATATCATTGACCCGGATAAATACATTGTGGGTCCTGGTGACTTATTTTACATTAATATTACCGGAGACAAAACTTTCACCTTTCCCACCAAAGTAACACCGGAGGGGAAATTGGTCGTGGAAACCATCGGCATCTATCCCGTGGCAGGGAAGAGGCTTGCCGACGTGCAGCAACTCATCAAAAAAGAAGGTGAAAAAAAATACAAATTGAAAAAGGTATTCGCGAATCTGGTGCAGATTAGAAAACTGAGAATACACGTCCTTGGAGAAGTGCGTTATCCGGGGACTTACATCGCTCAGGCGATAGATCGCGTTTCCTATCTGTTAGAGCGTGCGGGTCTTACCGACTGGGCGGATGAACGACATGTGGAAATTCGCCATGCCGACAGCCGCATTGATACCCTGGACTTTGTTCGTTATAAAAAAGAAGGCTTTCTGGATGAAGACATTTTTCTTCAAGACGGCGACGTCGTTTATGTTCCGCCAACAAACGCGAATTCACCTATGGTAAAAATAGAAGGAGCAATTTCAAGACCTGGCACCCATCCCATTAAGCTCAAGGAAAAACTGAGTCAATTTTTGCTGCGCACCGCTGGTTTCAATCGTTCTCTGGATCCGACTCATATCATTGTTATCCGCAAGCAAGGTAATGGGCAGACGCAAATTTTCAAAGTTAACTTATTCGCCGATAGTACATCAAAACAAATTAGCGATCTTATTTTGCAAAATGGCGATGAAATAAAAATTCCTTCTATAATAAAAGACGTTTATGTGCAGGGCGCCGTCAACATTCCCGGCGGTTATCCTTACAAGGATGGCTTGAAAGCCAAAGACTACGTCGGAATGGCAGGCGGCATGATTGAAATGGGTTCAATGGAAAAAATAAAGGTCATTCATTTTCGCGACCATTCGCTAGACAAGGGTCCTAATGCGCCAGTAGAATTGGGCGATACAATCATTGTTCCCCAGACATTCCGAAAGAAGTTTCTCGAATATCTGCAAATCGTAACCAGCATTTCATCGGTCGTATTAGCCTATATTGCAACACAACGTCGATAAAAAAGAATCAACAAGGACGCTCAATGATAACAAAAAAAATCAAAGTAGTCGATTATTTCACCACCCTCGTCAAATGGCGCAAGCAGATCATAATTAATGGTTTTGTCATCTGTCTAATCACTGCCATTATTAGCTTGCTCATGCCCAAAACATACAAAGCATCGACAACTATATTGCCGCCGGCAGAAGAAGGTGGACTCGGGTTGTCTTCTTTTATCAACAATCTTCCCATCAGCGGATTGGGACTCGGCGGTGTTGTTTCTGATGAGACAAACAGGTATCTGGCGATTTTGAACAGTCGCACTGTTGCTGAAAATGTGATAAAAAAATTCAATCTGATTAAACGCTTCAAATCTGAAAACATCGAAGAGGCGATCCGCACATTGCGCAGCAGAATTGCTGTGGAACTCAACGATGACGGTACACTTTCCATTTCCATGAAGATCAAAACGCCTTACTTTGCCGGAAAAGAAAAAGAAGACAAAGCCAGAAATCTTGCCCGCGACGTAGCAAATTATTTTATCTCTGAATTGGACCGAGTAAACCGTGCGCTCAAAACCCAACGCGCCAGAAACACGCGTATTTTCATTGGAAAACGCTACCAGCAAAACATGGACGATCTGGCAAAAGCCGAGGAAGCATTCAAAGATTTTCAGAAAAAATATGGCACCATTGAACTTACTGAACAAACAAAAGCCACTATCACCGCTGCCGCTGAGTTGAAAGCACAAATCATCTCAAAAGAAATCGAATTAGGTGTGTTAAAAAAATATGTCAGCAATACCCATGCAGAATACATTCGCAAACAAACAGAACTGCATGAATTGAAGCGTCGCTATCGGGAATTTCAGACCGGCGCGAAAGAATCAGACGGCAACAAGGATGTGTTTCTCGCTTTAAACGACGTTCCAGATATGGGAATTGAATATGTCCGCCTGTATCGGGAGCTCAAACTGCAAGAAAAAATTCTTGAATTCATCCTGCCGCAATATGAGCAAGCAAAAATCAATGAGAAAAAAGATACTCCGACAGTGCAAGTTTTAGATCCGGCAGTGGCGCCTATCAAACGCTCCAGCCCCAAAAGGATGTTCATGGTTTTGGGCGCGGCCATTTTTGTCCTTTTTCTTTTCATGATTGCCGCCTACATCAAAGTGAATGCCGAATATTTAGGCGAAAAACATCCGGAACAGTATCGTCAATGGGGCTACGTTTTTCACACCCTGAAACCGACGCAATGGTTCAAAAAAGACTAATTTGCCCGGCGATGCAGTGAAATTGCGCACGATTATGATGAACAGGAATAAATGGATCAACACAAGCAGCAAGACATAAATTCGCAACTGAAAAGAACGCTCAAAGACTCGTTCATTTACATTCCGGCGAGAATTTTGCCCGCTATCATCGGAATTTTGCTCATTCGAGTGCTGACTACACTTTTCACTCAAGAAGAATACGGACACTATCAAATTACACTATCCACATTCAGCCTGATGCGCGTTTTTGCTGTATTCTGGTTATCCATGAGTGTCATTCGATTTTATCAGAATCATAGACATCAACAAAAAGAAAAAACTTTTTTTTCCACTTTATTAGCTTGTTCCGTAGGTGGCGTGGCAATTGTGACGGGCGTCAGTCTTTTAGTCAATACGTTCATTTTTCAGCAGCGAATTTCTCCTGAACTTTTTTCCCTGATCAATTTAGCTGTTGCCGTATCTGTTTTCAATTCGTTCTTTGAGATTTTTATCGTTATCTATCGCGCCGGACTGGAACCGAAAAAATACACGCTTTTCTGGTCTCTGTTTGCTCTGATTAAACCGATAGTTGGAATCAGCCTCATCGTATTTATGGGTTTCCGCGTTGCCGGAATTTTCTGGGGATTTCTTGTCGCTGCGCTGAGTCTAGATGTCATTATTTTTTACAAATTAAAGATATTTTCATCTTTTCATTTTCGTTCTATTTCTATTCCGCTGGCGAAAGAATTCTTTGCTTATGGCATGCCGCTCAGTTTTTCATTTCTGGCATTCTGGATTCTCTCGCTTTCGGATCGCTATTTAATTGAATATTTTGCAACCTCTTCAGACGTGGGACTTTATTCGGTCGCTTATGCCATCTCGGAAAAAACGCTCAATTTTATTTACACTATTCTCATGCTGGCGGCATTCCCCATTATCGTTGACAACTGGGAAAAGAACGGACAATCTCACACACAAGATTTAATTTCGCATCTGACGCGTTACTTTTTTTTGCTGTGCGTGCCGATTTTAACAATTTTGGTTACAATCCCCAAAACAATGGTGCTCATTTTCTCGGACGCCAAATTTGTTGAAGGAACACGAGTTCTGCCCTTCATCGCTGCGGGAATTTTTCTATTCGGGCTCACACAGTACGTGCTCAAAGGCTTTGAGTTACATAAAAAGAGCATTCGCATTGCACTGCTGGCATTAATCGCGGGATTTTCAAATGTGGGGCTAAATATTTTTCTCATTCCGCGTTTCGGTTATTTTGGCGCAGGCCTGGCGGCAATGACAGCGTACGCCATCTATTTCACTTCCGCAGTCTTTTCCGTGCGAAAATTTATGGCGTGGAAACCGCCGCTGATTTCCATTGGCAAAATCGTCTTTGCCGGTTTTGTATTCGCTGTTTTTTTGAAAAATCTGACCGACAAATTCCCGAATATTCTAACAGCCGCCTTTGTGATCATTCCGGCCGGCTTAATTTTATTCATTCTAATTTTAATTTTATTGAAAGAAATTTCCCGGCAGGAAATTTCTCGTAGTAAAGAATTTGTCATTAATCTGATTAAATAAATTTTATGGAAACGATTCGCTTACAAAACCCATTTGATGTCAAAAGAATCACAATCGCCATCGCAGTAATCGAGCTGTTTTATTTGCTACTGCTGATAAAATCGACAACACTGAGCATTTTATTCATGCTGCTCATTTGCGGATCGTTTGTCCTTTACGTTACCCCAGAATTTGGCTTTGCTATCCCCTTTACTATTAATATCCTGCTTTACTACCTATTTGATCAGGTTGAAGTATCCATTTCCATGGCTGCTTTTAAATTATATTTATTAATCTTTCCTTTAAGCATTGTTTTCTACCACATTAAAAGCGAGCGGAAAAAACTTTTTTATGCTGATCGCTTTTTCTGGGTTGCCATTTTAATAGGCGTTATCCTCATAGCCGGTTTGCCCTATTCTGCAGATAAAATTTATGGTGCAAAAAAAATCATATTTTACTTTATAGTAAATATTCCGCTTCTATATGCTGCATATTTACTTCGAGGAAATGAGCGCAGCATAGAAAAATTAATCTTTTCCATTTTTCTGATTGGGATGATAATAACAATATTTAGCTTTTATTCCGCGATGTCAAATATTTTTTTCAAATTTGTCCGATTCCGATTGTCGGAAAATATTGGGCCACTAACCATTGGTCGGGCATTGGGGCTGTCCATTATTACGGGTATTTATTTTTTTTCTCGTTATAAACAAATCGTACTAAAGACATTCTTCGGCATCATCACCACTTTGATGATCATGCCAGTCATCTGGTCTGGATCTCGGGGGCCGACTCTCGGTGTCTTGTTATCAATTTTGCTATTTTTTTTCCTGCAGCCGACGCAATCCAAATTCAGAAAGATTCTTTTTTCTTTATTATTTGCATTAGGGGGAATTTATTATCTATCACATTCTTCATCACAAGTTTCAGTACGGATGGCAACTCCTATTGCTTCGGAAGCCAGCGCAGCTTTCCGTATTCTTGCATGGATTCAAGCAATACAGCAATTTATCGGCTCACCGTTTTTGGGAATTGGTACTGGCAGTTTTTACTTTGATACGGGTATTATTCCCTTAGTTTACCCTCATAACTTGATATTAGAATTGGCCTGTGAGAATGGTATTCCAGGTTTATTCATTATAGTATATTTCCTTTACTTGGCTACCAAACAGGGATTTAAAAATATACGTTATTATCACCATAAAAATCGGCGTTTAGCGCTCCAATTGAGCATAACAGCCCTGACTCTATTTTTCTTCTCTGTGTGGAATGCAATGTTCAGTGGGGATATTTATGTCAATATGATAGTTTGGGGGCCAGCAGGGTTGATATGGGCATTAGCTAAAAAGAACAACGGGAATTCAAATTCTGCAGGAGAACCCGCATGAAAATTTGCATGCTTCTTATGACAGCTTTTACACACGATGCTCGCGTTACCAAAGAAGCTCTCTCGTTGATCAAAATCGGCCACAAAGTGACATTTTACGCTTTAAAAGATAAAGATTCACCGGCTCGTGAAAAGCGACATGGATTTTATATTTACCGGATAAGCCTAAAAACGCGCTACCTTTTACCCAAAGGGCAACTATTCTTTTTTATTAAATACTTAGAATATCTCATAAGGACAATCATTGCGCTATTGAACAAACCATTTGATGTTTACCATGCTCATGATCTGGAAACTTTGCCCATTGCTTTTATAATTGGGAAATTAAAAAATAAACCGATTATTTACGACTCTCATGAGCTATACACAGAAACAGTAAAGCACCACCCAATTGCCAGAAAAT
>JAADFU010000204.1 GCA_013152715.1 Calditrichota bacterium | reverse complement strand
AATGTCGGCATCGGGGATAGCTCCCCGTCTTACAAGCTTTCAGTTGACGGAGGAGCAGACTTCGATGGAGATGTTTACGCTAAAAATGAATTTATCGCAAGAGGATCTTCATATCCTTCTCGGACATTGAGGATGAAATCTGTTTCCGGTCAATATTTGATTGCTACCAATGATTTATTTATCAATTGCGGCACTGAGTCGGGCAGTCCGGGAACCATTATCTTTCAAGAAAATGGCAGTGAGAGAATGCGCATCAAAACCGGCGGCAATGTCGGAATCGGCACGTCAAGTCCAGGCAATATTTTGACGATTAAACATTATTCATCGACAGATCCGATTGCAGATTCCTGGACAACCTACAGCTCACGCCGTTGGAAAACAAATATTAAACCAATTGACAACGCACTAAATTTAGTCAGTCGTCTGACTGGCGTTTCTTATGATTGGAAAGAAAACAGCAAACACGATATCGGACTGATCGCTGAAGATGTAGGCGAGGTAATTCCCGAAATCGTCGCTTATGAAAAAAACGGCGTGGATGCCAAATCAGTGGATTATTCCCGAATCGTGGCGGTTCTGATTCAGGGAATGAAGGAACAGCAGGCAAAAATTGAAAAATTAGAGAAACGCATCATTAGGCTTGAAAAGGAAAAACGTTAATTTTGATTTTTCTCTAATTCATAATCCAAAAATATCAAAATTAGGGAGATTACACATGCTTAAATATAAAAAATGGATTATGGCGTGCTTGTTGTTTCCGCTCATTCTGCTGTTTGTAAATAACGGCACAACGAACGCCCAATCCAGTGAAAATTTTGTGATAAAAAAATCGGTTGTTGACCAAGGCGGGGAACGAAGTCAATCTGAACAGTTCAAAGTTACTGACGCCATTGGCCAGCCATCTCCTGTCGGAACCGGCTCCAGCGCAAATTTTTATCTCAGCAGCGGATTTTTATCTCTGACGCAGCAGGGAATTATGATCAGCGTTCACGACACGACCGGCGCGACCGGCAGCACTTTGGAAATCCCTGTTTACGTGGAAGACCTCACTGGCGAAAATGTGTTCGGACTTTCGCTCACACTGGAAACCGGAACCGATGTTTTGACTCCCCTCGGAGTTAATTTGGCAGGCACTATTTTAAACCAGTGGGGATCTGTGACGACAAACATCACTGACGGCCAAATCCTGATTACCAGCGCCAGTGCGACAGCGTTGTCCGGCAGCGGGGTTTTGCTTTATGTGCAATATCAGGTAAATTCTTCCGCGCAGGACGGCGACACGACACAGATTCATTTTGTCACTGCGCAATTCAATGAAGGATCGCCATTAGCGGCCAAAAGCGATGGACTGTTTACTGTTTTAGCGGGCTATAATGTCAGCGGCGCTGTGAAATACTATTCCAACGAAAATGCAGTGGCCGAGGCAAATTTGACGTTGGACGGAAATTCAACCGCAACGGACGCTTCCGGCAACTTCACTTTCTCCATGATCGCACCGGGCGATTATTCGCTGACGCCTTCAAAAGATGGCGATTTGGGAAACTCGATCAGCGCGTTTGACGCTTCCTACATTTTGCGGGAAGTGGTGGGACTGATTAGTCTGGAGCCCTTTCAAAAAATTGCCGCCGATGTCTCTGGCAATGGAAGTATCTCAGCTTTTGACGCCTCTTATGTCCTGCGCTATGTCGTTAATTTAATCAACGAATTTCCGGTCGGAGACGATTGGACATTTGTCCCCACAAGTTTTGCCGTTGATGAAAATAACTGGAATTCTGCGCCGAATTTTCTCCGCTACGAACCACTGAATTCAAATCAAACAGACCAGAATTTCAAAGCCATCGTCTTTGGCGACGTGTCCGGGAACTGGTCAGCGCCGGGATTAGAACTGGCGGCGGTTCCGAAAGTGACAACCGGCTTCGCCAGCGTGAAATGGGGAAAAATCCAACGGCTCTCAGCGCAGCAGATTATCGTCCCGATCAAGGTTGACGTATCAGGAGATCTTCTGTCCGCTGAAATGGAACTCTCATTTGATTCCGGGTTGCTTCATTTGCAGGATGTCGCTTTGGGCAAGAAGTTCGACTTATTTTATGTCGATTATCAATTGCATGAAAATGTGTTGAAAATCGCCCTTGCCGGCGCCAAACCTGTGAATGCTAACGCTGAAATTCTGGAGTTGAAATTTGACGTTCCCGATCAAAAATCGAGTTCCGCGACCGTGTTAGAAATGCGGGACATTTCCCTGAATGAAGGTCAAATTACAGTTGCTAATTCTGCTAATCAATTGATCTTTAATCCCAATGTTCCGCAGTCCAGCGAACTTTTTCAGAATCATCCCAATCCGTTTAATCCTGAGACAAAGATCGAGTATCAACTCCATGAAAAGGCTCAGGTAAAAATCGAAGTTTACAATCTTGTCGGCCAAAAAATCAGAACTCTTGAAAACAAGGAACGACAAGCCGGACATTATTCCGTGATGTGGGATGGTTGTGATGAGTTTGGTAACAAAGTGGTTTCCGGAATTTATCTGTACCAGATTAAAGCGGGTAAATTTGTGAGAACCAGGAAGATGGCGTTGATGAAATAAAATAAGCAATAAAATAGGGAAAAGCGCTGAAAACTTGAATTAAAATTTTTCAGCGCTTTCTCGATAGCAGAGAACAGACCACTACCACAGAGTATCAAATTTGCAAGCTCATTTACATTTGATGGTTTGGAAAATGAGCGCTGATAAAAATGTCTCACTTCTGACACTTCCCACAAAAATAGCTGCTTCTCCCCTTCTGTTTTATTCTGATAATCGGACTGCCGCAGACCAAACAGGGCTCACCTTCTCTGCCGTAAACTTGGATCATTTTCTGAAATTCGCCTTCGATATTGTAAACGCTGCGGAAATTGCTTTTGCCGTCGCCGAGCGACGTGCCCATTTTTTCGATTGCCAGATTCAGTACAAAGGGAATTTGCTCAAAGAGGGCTTTGATTTCGGCATCGCTAAGTTCATTCACGCGCCGTTCGGGATGGATCTGACAGCGGAAAAGAATTTCACTGGCGTAAATATTACCGATGCCAGCAATCTTTTTTTGATCCATCAGAAAAGACTTGGCGTCCAGCCGGGAATTCTGAATCCGCTGGCGCAGAGCGTCTAAAGTCCAGCAATCGTCCAACGGCTCAAGGCCGGTGAGCGGAGCAAATTTTTGCACATCGCCGGGCGGCAGGTAAAGCAGCGTGCCCAAAGCGCGCGTATCCTGAAACTGCAAGAGCCCTCCCGATGCAAAATGAAAAACAGTGCGCGTGTATTTTTCCTTTTCAAATTTCCTCTCTGACCAGATTAATTTTCCTGTCATGCGCAGGTGAATGATTAACTGGCCGCCGTCAGAAAAATCGAAAATGATATATTTTCCCTGTCGCCGAATTTGACGAATTTGTTTGCCGACCAATTTTTCTGGCACTTCATTCGCATCGTTCAACTTCCACTGGCTCGCCCGGAAAATTTCCACATGCGAAATCACCTGCCCGACTACTTTTACACGCAACTGGCGAATGATTGTCTCGACTTCGGGTAGTTCTGGCATGATTTTATTTCGCTTTTCTAAAATGTTAACATCGCTTTTTTAAAATGTTAACAGAGATAATTCTCTTTGCTACCAAGACTCGAAGGCAGCAAGTTTTTTTTAAAAGGAAAATCTACAAACCATCATCCGATTTCATTCGAATTCACAGGAATCATCACTCAAATCCGCGAAAATCTGTAAAATCCGTGTCATCCGCGCGCCATTTTCAAACAAAAATTCCCACAAAATTACTTGCTTTAAAAATTTTCTTTCATTAAATTAGTAATTTAAATTACCGAACAAATTAAAACTATCAGTTAAATGATTGATCAGTCTGTTTTGTTTCAGGCAAAATCGTTTTTGTGTTGGGATCGATTCGCGGAATTGAGCATCCAACTGGTACCAGTGCAAACGGCTGTGGGGTATTTTTATCCGCCGCGGCATGATCTGGCGTCCATCGTGCTTTTTTACCATATTGCAGAAAAGGATGTCACTGAAGCGCTTTGCCTTTTATTTCATGAAGTAGGCCATTTTTTGCAGTGGAAATCTTCGTCGAATCGAGAAGATTTTTTGAGTAATTTCCAATTGGACAAAGGCTCAGAAAAAATTAAATTTGAAACCCAAGCCTGGGAACTGGGTAAAAGTATTTTAATCGAATTCATTGATCAGCACGATTCTTTGAACGAAAATATTCTAAAAAAATTTGACAGACTAAAACAACAAAGTTTACGGACCTATTTTGCAGAAGGAGCATGAACCGCACCATGGAACTGAAATCGCTTTTGGATGTATTAGATGAAAAACAAATAGCCGGGAAATCGGAAAATATTGAAATCAAAGGCATCGTTTACGATCCGCAGCGGGTGAAGCCCGATTTCCTTTTCGTCGCTATTAACATTTACACGCAACTGGACAAAATTGAAATTCCCGAAGGCCATGACAAAGTCGGAGAAGCCATTGAAGCTGGCGCTGTGGCTGTTGTTTTGCAGCGTGACATGAAGGTTCCCGACAATGTCGTTAAGATTCTCGTGCCCGATTCGCGATTGGCGCTGGCGAAATTAGCCAATCACTTTTACGGTTATCCCTCACAGAAAATGAAAATGATCGGCATCACCGGCACCAACGGCAAGACAACTACGACGCACATTTTGGAATCAATTTTAATGCAAAAATATCGCACCGGTCTAATCGGCACTTTGTACTACAAAATTAACGGCAAAATTTACAAATCCAAAGACACCACACCGGAGCCGCCGGATTTGCAGGAAATTTTCACACACATGGTACAGGAAAAAGTTGATTATTGCGCGATGGAAGTTTCTTCCCACGGCATCGATTTTTACCGCGTGGAAGGCGTGGATTACAATGTGGCGGTGTTTACGAATTTGTCTCAGGATCATCTGGATTTCCACAAGACAATGGACAATTATCTCACCACGAAGAAAAAATTATTCCAATGGCTCGATGAGGAAGATTTTGCCATCGCCAACATCGACGACCCGCACGGGCACGAATTTTTGCAAGCTACAAAAGCGAAACGGATTTCTTTTGGCATCAAAAATTCGGCGGCGATCATGGCAAAAGACATCGAGTTTTCCATTAAAGGAACACGTTACCGCCTGGTAACTCCAATCGGAGAAATCACTGTTTCTCCCAAATTAGTCGGCATGTTCAATGTGTACAACACTCTGGCAGCCGTCGCCGTGGCATTTTCTCAGAATTTTGATCTGGAAACAATTAAGCAGGGACTGGAAGCGCCGATTCGCGTCTCCGGCAGGTTCGAGTTAGTCGATCACGGACAGCCTTTCTCCGTGGTCGTCGATTACGCCCACACGCCTGACGGCATGGAAAAAGTGCTCGGTCTGGCGGAAGATTTGCACCCCAACCGCGTGATCACGGTTTTCGGCTGCGGCGGAGATCGCGACAAAGACAAAAGGTCAAAAATGGGCGCTGTGGCGGACAAATACAGCGATGTCGTCATTCTCACTGCTGACAATCCGCGCAACGAAGACCCGAACAAAATCATCGCGGAAATCGCTGCCGGAGTAAAAAATGCGGAAAAACACATCGTCATTGACAGACACGAAGCGATTAAATTTGTGCTGGAAAATGCACAGGAAAATGACATCATCATGATTCTGGGCAAAGGGCACGAGACCACGCAAATTTTGGAACACGAGACGATTCATTTCAACGATGTAGAAGAAGTGGAAAAAATTCTGGCAGAAATGGGTTATGATCAAAAAAACAATTAATCTCACCCTTTCAAAAGGCTTGAAAGACGAAACCTGAAACCAAAAACTTGAAACTCAATAAAAATGAAAAAACAAACTCTTTTAAAAATTCTCGCTTTATTTTTGTGGGCTGGTCTTTTCTTTTGCTCAAAAGAGCCGCCGGAGCCCATTGTTGCGAAAGCCGGTAAAACGACTCTTCCCTATTCCGAGTTTCGCGACCGCTATGAAATGACGCCGCACATTTTGCTCACGAAAGACAAACAGCGCAACAAAGAGCGCGTGCTCATGTCTCTGTTGAGCGAAAAAGTCCTTGTCGAAGAAGCAAAAAAACGGAAAATGGATCGGGATGAAAAATACCGCACTTTTGCGGAGCAAATGAAAAAAGAAGCGACAGTGGAAAAACTTTTCGACGAGGAGATCGCTTCAAAAATTGAAGTGAACGAGGATGAAATCAAAAAAGGATTTATTCGATCCCAATCGAAACTATCGCTGCAAGTGCTTACTTTCGACGACGCGAAACGGGCGCAATTGGCGAAAGCCATGATCGATTCAGGGAAAGCGTTCACTGAAGTGAAACAGGCGCTGGCAACGGATATGTTCATTTCTGCGGATTCGGTTTTGACGCTGGAGATGGAATGGGGACAGTCGCATCCAAAATTGGAAGATGTGGCATATTCGCTCAAGCCGTTCCAGGTTTCGGAGCCGGTTTTTGTTGATGGGAAATATTTCATTCTCAAATTGGTGGATCGGAAAACGAATATTTTGCTCACAGAAAGCGGCTATTACAATAAAAAACCTTCCATTCGCAAGACAATTTTGGAGAGAAAGCGGACGGAAAAATTCAATGAGTTCATGCGAGAACTGATGAACAAAAAAACCGTCCGCGTTTCCCACGAAATTTTCAACCTGGTCGCTGCCGGGCTGGAAAAGGCTTACGGGATTCAGGATTCGATGCAACAGAAAAAGCCGAAACAGCGCGACATTACTCCCGCAGCATTGCGTCAGTCCGAATTAGCCGATCATTTGAAAGATACTTTCGCTCGCTTCAATGACGGCTCTGCTTGGACGGTGGAAGAATTCATCAAAAAATTGAGCGTTGGGCCCTATCACGTTGATTTTTCCTCCCGGGAAAAATTTCGCCGCAGTTTGCGCCATGCAGTAAAGCGCATGACGGAATTTGAAACCATGGCCAAAAAAGGTGAGAATCTGGGTTTAGACAAAACCTATTACGTAAAATATCAGACTAAAATGTGGAGCGACGCGTTTCTGGCACGGCGGTTGCGAAACATGATCGTAGACACTGTTTCTATTTCAAATGAAGAAATTAAAAGTTATTATGAAAAGCATAAAAACAAATACAAACAACCGGCGCTGATTAATCTTCATGAAATATTGGTGGACAGCAAATCACTGGCGGATAAAATTTATCGGCAAATTCTCCGGGGCGCAGACATGAAAAAATTGGCACGAAAATACAACAAACGGCAAATCAGCATCAAATCAGCAGGTATAACCGGATATTTCACGCCTAAAGCATTTGGCAAGGTTGGCGAAGCAGCGATGAAATTGAATATTGGCGACATCAGCAAGCCGGTGAAAACAGAAAAGGGACAATATTCCGTGTTCAAAGTGCTTGACAAAAAACAAGCCGGACCTGCGCCGCTGCAAAGCGTCCGGAACGACGTCCGCGGGGATGCGCTTACGGAAAAACGCTGGGCTGCCGTGGATAATTATCTGGCAAATTTGGGCAAAAAATATCCATTGAAAATCAATACTTCTGTTCTGGATACCCTGACCACTTACGATTTAAACATGCTGGTCTTGAAACGCCACTACGCCAATCGATCCGTGGCGCCATTTGTGACGCCGATGCTGCAAACGCCGAACTGGCAGCGGATCACGGAAAATTTGATCAAAAAAACAAGAAACAAAGCAAAATAAACCGATTTAGGGATTTTTTTCCCGTGGATGCAAATCCATTGGCAGCGATGAGAGGAGCCGGAAATTCGTGAGGTTGAAAGTTGATTTTCACACACACACCTCGGATGATTTAGTCGAAGAAAAAGTCAGTGGCAGGAAAAATTTACCTTCCCCGTATGAACTGATCGATTTGGCAGTAGCGAAAAAATTTGACGCCATTGCCATTACGCATCACGGGATCATTTACAAAAACCCTAAAGTTGAAGCCTATGCCCGGGAAAGAGGTTTGTTGCTTCTTTCCGGCGCCGAGGCTTTTATCGAGCGAAAACACGTTGTTTTGATCAACTATCCCCTGCTCAAACCATTTAAAACCTACGAAGATTTGTGCCGACATAAACGCAAGGACGGATTGATCATTGCGCCTCATCCCTACTACATTTTAGGTAAATGCGTGGGCAAAAATCTGGAAAAATATCCGCAATGTTTTGATGCCGTGGAATACAGCCGTTTTCATTACAAATGGATCAATCCGGCAGAGAAAGCGCGACGCGTGGCGGAAAAATTGGATCTGCCCGTAGTCGGCTGCTCCGACGCGCATGAAAGTTATCAGTTCGGCAACACCTATTCCCTCGTCGACGCTAAAGAAAAATCAGTCCAAGCTATCATTCGTGCCGTCAAGGCGGGCAAAGTGGAATACGTCAGCGAAAATGAAACTTTTAGCAATTTCGTCCGTGATTTATGGTGGACGGTAAAAACTTATCCGCTTGATGTTTATCAATTGTCTCGCCGAATTTCGGCATCGGCTGTGTCCCTTTTGGCAACTAAAAAACCTACACATTAAAAAAGGTACAAAAATGGTCAGTTATTATTTGTTAATGTCAATTTCAGCCGTCTGGCTGCTATCTGAAATTTTATTAGCCAAATTCAAATCATCCGCTCGGGTCAAACAATCGCAGCAAAAAGACAAAGGATCCATAAAATTTCTCTGGATCGTGATTGTCATCAGCATCACTCTCGGGATTCTGACAGCAAGCAGGGGTATCGGCTTTATCAAAGATTATTCGGAAAAAATTTCATCTTTTGGGTTAGGTCTAATTCTGGGCGGCCTTATCATTCGCTGGATTGCAATTATTTCCCTGAAAAAGTATTTCACTGTGGATGTGTCCATTCAAAAAGATCACCAGATCAAAACCGATGGTTTGTATCAAAGCATCCGCCATCCGGCTTATCTGGGAAGTTTGCTGTCCTTCCTGGGGTTGGGACTTGCCTTCTCCAATTGGATCAGTACGCTTGTCATTTTTGTGCCGATTCTCGCTGTATTTCTGCTGAGAATTCGCGTTGAGGAAGAGGCGTTGCTTGAGTTTTTTGGGGAAGAATATGAGAAATACAGACAGAGGACAAAAAAATTAATACCTGGAATTTTTTGATAAATCATGAGCGATTGGTGTGGCTCCCTCTGAAAGGTGAAGCACATCGTTAACAAAATCAGCGAATGGCATTGCTATGGCAAACTTTAACAGGATCAACATTTTTAATTACAAAAAACTCTCTCTTTCCAAACCACTCATCCGCTACGCCCAAAATCCCATCTTAACGCCCAATCAGATAAATGCCGTCTGGAGTAAACCGGAATGGCAAGTCGTCACTGTCCACAACGCCGGAGTTACAACTCTGGGAGACGAAACGATCATGCTGTTTCGTTCTCATTTGCGTTGCGGGATTTCTGTGCTGGGCCTGGCGAAAAGCAAAAATGGCGTAGATGATTGGAAAATTCATCCGCAGCCAGTTTTGAAACCAGCAACTGGAAATGATGACTTTGCTCCTGGGACGGATAGCGGGCAGCTCATCGAAAACGAATCCGGAGGAGTTGAAGACCCGCGAATTATGAAATTTGGCGCGGAATACGCCATCACTTACAGCGCGTACCACGGCAAAATTAAAAATCGCGTCCGTGTCTCACTGGCGATGACAACTGATTTTATTAATTTTGTCCGTTACGGTCCTGTGCTCGAACGCGACATGCGCAATGTGGTTTTTTTCACTGAAAAAATCAACGGGAAATACGTCGGTTTGTTCAGACCCAACGACGTGACCGAAGGCGATGTAGGCGGACAGTACACGCAAATCCGCATCGGCTATTCCGATGATTGGCGTTCCAATTCCTGGAATATTGCGCCGGAACCAATTATGCACACAGGTTTCGGTCCCAGCGCATTTTCCGACAAAATAGGCCCTGGCGCTCCGCCGATAAAAACGGACAAAGGCTGGCTGAATATCTTCCACGGCGTACGCACGACGATGGATGGTAATCCTTATGTTTTGGGCGTGGCGCTCCATAGTTTGAAAAATCCCGCAAGAGTAAAAATATCTGCCATTCCCCTGCTTTTTCCTTCGCGAGCCGACTGCCGAGTCCCGGAAGACGGCTATGTTCACGTCCCCAATGTCGTCTTTTCCTGCGGCGTCACCCGCAAAAATGATGGCTCCCTGTGGATTTACTACGGCGGGAACGACACGGTGATGAATCTCGCCTTTAGCCACGAAAAAATCCTCATCGAATTGTGCGAAAAATTCGGACGGGACCCATTAACCGGTAACCTGCTGTACTCCTTTTGATCTATCCTTTCACTTTTTAATCTATTTTAAAACACTCTAAATCTATATTTTATAATACATCTTGACATTAACATTTTATAGTATTATATTTTCATGCCAATAATTATTGCTATGGTTAAAATTATCATCGGGCAAATATGACATCTATCAGAAGTAAAGATTTTTATATTTTTAAATACTCTATTTTTCACAAAATATATCATCCTGCATTGAAGCGTAATCCTATCAATTTGACAAATGGTATTTCTTCGCCATTCCAATCCATACTTTTTTTAAACATAAAATCCCTAAACCTAAAACCACAGCTTCAAATTAATTGCCCAAAACTTAAACCATTCATTCAACCGGCGGGAGGAGGAAATGAAATTTTTAAAAAGCATTTTTGTTTTTCTTTTTCTAACAAATTTATTATTCGGCGCTGACTTCGGCATTTACGAAAAAGTTGTTCAAAATGCCGCAGGAAATGCTCAGGAGGTTGCAGATTTAATCACGCAAAATCTGACAGAATCTTCCTTTCAGTATTTAAATACGCTGAAAATGAGTACGCCCAATCTCGTTCGGGAAGATGCCGCGAAACACTCAACTTTTAATTCTTTTCTGATTCTGGCCACAGACACGGCGTTTGATAAATTTCAGGCGCAATTCGGGAAGCGGTACGCCGCCAACTGGATTCTTCGCATTGGAGTTTATGAAGATGAAACTGGCGTCCAGGTCGTCATCGCCAATCCTATCACACTAACACGCATCATTTGCAATGATCTCGATGACGCAAATTATCAAAAAGTTATCGCGAAATCAGAGGAAATCCGACAGAATTTACGCTCGTTTATTTTATCGGCAGTAAAGGGAAAAGAAGTAAGCATCCAAATGCCTCCGCTACGTTCAGCCGAACGGTTACGAAAAGCAAAGAAGGACATGATGATGATGGTCGGGCCAATGACTTTCTTTCGAGACAAAGATCAGTTTCCTATCCTGCTGTCAATTGATACCGGCGCAGATCCAGCGACAAAATTGCAGGAAGTTATTGATCAGGTAAAGAAAAATATTGAGGCATTCCAGCCGGCTGAAAAAGATGCCGGCTACCACTGGACGAAAAGCGCCGCCGAAGACCTGAAATGGCGCGTAGTCTGCGAAGTGAAAAATGAGGGCATTAATGCTGCGCTATTGGGAATTACACGTAATCGCACCGAGGCGCTGTCTTTTCACATTTGCGGCATGAAACGCGAGACAGAGGCAAATTCCACCCCCGGCATCGATCATGTCTGCGCCTATCCCGTCGAGGTGGCAATTTTTGAAGAAGACGGAAAAATCAAAGTCGGAACACCGCGAGAAATGTTTCGCATGGACATGTTTTTCTGGGACGCGGGAAAATGGGCGTTCATGAAATTTATGAACATGCCCGGGAACCTGGATAAATCCATCAAAAAAGCAATTACAGGAAGATCAAAATAATTCATGTGAAGGAGATAATTCATTTCCAATTTTTTACTTCACTTTTACCTAAATTCAAACCACACAATTATCATTGAGGAGGAGTAAATGAACAAAAAATTAGTTGTCGCACTGTTTACCATCTCGATTTTTTCCGCATCTTTGCTTTTTGCAAATGGCTTAAGCCTTAATAGCGTCGGTACGAGAGCCCTTGGAATGGGCGGCGCTTACATTGGTCTTGCCAACGATTACAGCGCGGTTTACTGGAATCCGGCAGGTGTTGCGCAATTGAAATCACCGCAATTTGCATTTTTTGTGACAGATGTGATTCCCAAAGGCACATATCAACTGACATTTCCGGCTTCCATGGGCGGGGCCACAGTTGACGCAACGACCCAAACGAATCATTACATCAGTCCAAATTTAATGGCTTACATGCCGCTGGGAAGTAGCGAAAAAATGACGGTCGGTATCTCCGCCTTTGTACCGGCGGGATTAGGCGCAGAGTGGGCAGGAAAAGACCTGGCGGCATTCAGCGGCCCTGCCGGCACTTCTTTCGAATGGATGAGTAAAATCGGCGTGTTCAATGTTTCCCCGGTGATCGCGTACCAGATTAATGAAAAGTTGTCCGTGGGATTAGCGCTGAATATTTTCTACGGCATGATGGACATGAAACGGCCCATGGATACTTTTGACGCGGTAAACAATGGTCCGGGCCAGGATGGCATGGTTGACGCGCAATACGAAGAAACAGGATCCGGTTTGGGCTATGGCGCTGCTTTTGGCGTGCTGTTCAAACCGACGGAAATGTTGAGCATTGGCGTGTCCGCAAAAACAAAAACAACGGTGAAATTTGAAGGAACGGCAAAGAACTCTGCTTTCCAGGCCTACAACGCTTATGAATCCGACTATGCTCGCGATTTAGCATGGCCTCTCTGGGCAGGCGCCGGAATCGCCGTTACTCCGACGGAAAAATTAACTTTGACCGCCGATGTGCAATTCAGCCAGTGGTCTAAAACAGAAAATGAGCTGACAACTGATTACAAAGACCCTGTTTGGGATATGCAAGTTGATCAGACCGGTCAAAATAAAATGGAAATGAAATGGAAAGATGCGACGCAAATCCGATTTGGCGCGCAGTACATGGTTGCTGAAGGATTTGCACTACGAGCTGGTTTTTACCACGATCCGGCTCCCGCTCCGGATGAAACTGTAAATATCATTTTTCCGAGCGTCACCTACAACGCCGTCACTTTCGGCGGCAGCTATTGCTTCGGAAAAGTGAGCCTGGACGCTGGATTTGAATATCTGATGGGTCAGGATCGGGTAATTCCATTCGACAACATGCACGACCAGCCTGGTACACAGGGTATGGATATCATGGCTTTCAGTCTGGGATTGAGCTATTCTTTTAAATAAACTCGCCCAGTCCTTCGCTTTGGTGGCAAAAACCCGGGTTCCTTTGGCGGATCCGGGTTTTGCTCTATTTGTTTGTATCTACTCATTCACCGATTCCAATTGTCAAAATAACTCATCGCTGCGCAAATCTGAAACGAACAATTTTCAAAATTCTCCATAATTTCAAGAAAAATCCTTGACATTTAGCAAAATTTTCTTAAAATATAACTAATATTTTCTTCAATAAAACAACTTGAGTTTGTCGATGCTTGCTTGAGCTTCACCTTCGATTTTTATCTAAAAGAAAAGCCGGCTTTTTTATTTTTGAAAATTGACTTTGGTGAAATTTAATGGCAAGACACTATATTCGGCATTATTATCTAAATGACACTGTTTATTTTCTCACTGTGCACACAGTGAAACGGGAGTGCCATTTTTCGTCAAATGAACGCAAAAAGATTCTCTTTGAAACAATTTGCCAGATTTTTCGCAAATACAATTACCATCTGTACGCCTGGGCAATATTTGACGATCATTATCATTTGCTGTTCAAAACGCGCATCGGCAGTCAGTTGCCAGATGTGGTGAAAGCCATCAACGTGCAGTGCGGAGTAAAAATCAAAACGCAGGAAAACAGACGCCGGATGAATCCTCTATTCTTCAACTACTGGGACGTCTGTATTCGCACGAAAGATGATTTTTATCGCTTTTTCAATTTAATTCATGCCAATGCCGCGAAGCATGGCTGGCCGAAAACTGGCGATCACTACGTTTTTTCAAGTTTTCGCTTCTGGCAATGGAGACGAAATTATTTTTGGTTAAAAAAATTGCAGCAAATTTTTCCGCCTGACAGTTTAAATTTAAAAGAAGATCAGGGATTGCATCGGGCAAATATGAAAAGAGCGAGAGGTTAAATGCGCTTTTCCGCTGAAGATATTTTTCCCCTCACGCCGGAACGATGGGATGATTTCCTGCAATTATTCGGGCCGCGCGGCGCCTGCGGCGGCTGTTTTTGCATGTGGTGGCGCCTTTCAGCGCGTGAGTTTGAGAATCAAAAAGGCGACGGCAATCGCGAGGCAATGAAACAACTTGTCTTTTCAGGCATTCAGCCGGGAATTTTGCTGTACATTGAAAACAAGGCAATTGGCTGGTGTTCGCTGGGTCCGCGCGATCACTTTCCGCGATTGCAGCGATCTCGTATTTTGAAGCCCATCGATAATCTGCCAGTGTGGTCGATCGTTTGCTTTTTCATCCACAAAAATTACCGCAGGAAAGGCATGAGCAGCCGCCTTTTGAACGGCGCGATTGAGCTTGCGCGCTCAAACAACGCGAGAATTATTGAAGCATATCCCATAGACACAATTGAAAACTACCCGGCAGCATTTGCCTTCACCGGAATCGCGGGTATTTTTCGCAAAGCTGGCTTCAAAGAAGTAGCCCGGCGATCCCCGAAAAGACCCATTATGAGATTGAAATTGTAACAACAATAATACGGAGCACCAATGAATTCAATTGATCGTTTGCAAATTGCCAAAGATTGGCTTCCGCGCTACACCGGGATGCCGCTGGATAAGTTTGGCGATTATATTTTGCTGACAAATTTCAAGAGTTATCTGAAAATGTTTGCTGAAATGTTCGCTTGCGACATTTACGGCGAGGACAGGCCGATGCAGGCCGCGACGAATGACAGGGGGCTGACCATTGTCAATTTCGGAATTGGTTCACCGAACGCAGCGACGATTATGGATTTGCTCGTTGCCCGTCACCCGAAAGGAGTTTTGTTTTTGGGCAAATGCGGCGGGCTCAAAAAATCCAGCGAAATAGGCCATTTCATTTTGCCGATTGCGGCAATTCGTGGCGAGGGAACCAGCAATGAATATTTTCCGCCGGAAGTGCCGGCTCTCCCTTCTTTTAAATTGCATAAATTCGTCTCGGAAAAAATCGTTGCTCACGGCCACGAATATCGCACCGGTGTGGTTTACACGACCAATCGCCGCATCTGGGAGCACGACCAGAAATTTTTGCAAAGATTAAAAGAAATGACCTGCATCGCCATTGACATGGAGACGGCGACAATTTTCATCGCTGGGCATTACGACGAAATCGCCCGCGGCGCCCTGCTTTTAGTGTCCGATGTGCCGATCACTCCCGACGGCGTGAAAACCGAAGAATTAGATCGGATGGTCACGGAAAAATGGACGCAGACGCACCTGCAAATCGGGATCGAAGCCATGACTGACATCGGCGAGAAGGGCGAACCAATCAAGCATTTCAAATATTGATTTGCAATTCAACATCGAAGAAATTTCCAAATCTTTCAAATAATCAGGCGCGTGAATTTTTTCGACAACCATTGACAAAACATTTGGAGACAATCTTATGAAATGGCTCACCTGGCCTTTTGTGGTACTGTGGCGATTGCTGACGGCAATTTTGGAATTAATCGGCAGAATTCTCACGGGAATTTTTGGCATCATGTTTCTTGTCTTCGGCGCGATTCTGGCAGCGACTGTTGTTGCAGCCCCGGTGAATTGTCTTTTTGATCATCGGAATCTTGCTGGTGATCCGCAGTATTTTTTGATCGACACAGAAACACCAAGTCACAGAAAAAAATCTTTGCGGCTCCGTGGCTCCGTGTGAGAATTAGCCTTTTAAATAATCACACCAAGACGCCAAGACACAAAGACAAAAAAAATCTTTGCGACTCCGTGGCTCCGTGTGAGAATTAGCTTTTTAAATAATCACACCAAGACGCCAAGCCACAAAGACAAAAAAAATCTTTGTGACTCCGTGACCCCGTGTGAGAAAATTTTATCAAACAACCACCAAAAACACCAACACGAGAAATCAATATGAACGAAAACGACATTGCAAATATAATCGTTGACACTGCTATCGAAGTACACAAAGAACTTGGGCCTGGGTTACTGGAAACAGTCTACGAGGTAGTACTTGCTCACGAGCTTGAAAGACGTGGCTTATCCGTCAAGCGGCAAGTCAAAGTTCCAATTGACTACAAAGGATTAAAATTTGAAGAAGGCTTTCGCCTTGACATTCTTGTTGAAAATAAAGTAATAATTGAGCTAAAATCTGTTGAATCATTAAATAAAGCTTACAAAAAGCAAGTGTTAACATACCTTCGTCTGACTGGCCTCAAGCTCGGATTTTTGTTGAATTTCGGCGGAAACCTAATGAAGGACGGAATATCGAGGATTATTAACGGCGAGATATAAAAAATAATCACACCAAGACGCCAAGACACAGAGACAAAAAAAATCTTTACGGCTCCGTGGCTCCATGTGAGAATTAGCTTTTTAAATAATCACACCAAGACGCCAAAGCACGGAGACAAAAAAAATCTTTGTGGCTCCGTGACTCCGTGTG
>JAADFU010000203.1:12275-12820 GCA_013152715.1 Calditrichota bacterium | reverse complement strand
TAAAAGCCATGCATTAGGGAGTCTCTATGAAACGAAAGCTGCTTTTTCTGTTATTATTTTTTCTTGCCGCTGTCGTTCGCGCTCAAAGTATCGGCGGAGGCGGAGAGGCAAATCCTGATTTAAAAACAAATTTAGAATCTCTGCAAAATTGGCAAACGATGCGTTTCGGCATGTTCATTCATTGGGGGCCCGTAACATTGCGCGGGACAGAAATTGGCTGGTCGCGCGGGCGGGAAGTACCGGTGAAAGAATATGATAATCTTTATCGGGAATTCAACCCGGTGCTTTTTGACGCAAAAGAATGGGTCGCGGCGGCTAAAGCGGCCGGGATGAAATATCTCATCATCACTGCCAAACATCACGACGGATTTTGTCTCTGGGATTCAAAATATACCGATTACGACATCATGTCCACGCCTTTCAAGCGAGATGTAGTGAAAGAACTCGCTGAAGAATGCAAGCGCCAGGGAATTCTTTTTGGTACCTACTATTCCATCATTGACTGGCATCATCCTGATTATCCCATTCGCCACGGCGATGATCCC